>CACXCN010000011.1 GCA_902766095.1 uncultured Selenomonas sp.
GCCGTGCGTGACCATGAGCTCCGAGGACGGCGTGTCGAACTCGATCGTGCGGTACGAGAAATCGCCGGACGTGTTGAACGGCACCTGTAGGTTTGTCAATCATCTGTTACACTAGCCATATAATCGTCTAAATATTCGTTCGGAGCCTTCCATCCTAACGGGCGCATCGGGAAATTATTATACTCACGGTTACGTACAGCTAGTTGTTTTTTGAAGTCTTCAAACGAGTAAAACGTATGGATTGCGTAGAATTGTTCGTTATCCTTGCGGTGAGAGCGTTCTACCTTGCCGTTGTGCCTCGGCGTGTAGGGCCTTATTTTATGGTGCTTGATGCCATAGGCTTCGAGCTGTTGCTCGAACAGGGTAGGATCATAATCCTTTTTGCTGTTTCCAAACCTTTTAGTGAATTCCATGCCGTTGTCTGTCTGGACGGTTTCTATCTTGAATGGGAAACGGTCGACAAGTTGCTGCAGGAATACCATGGATGAATAAGTACTCTGCTCCTGAAAGGCTGCTATATAGCGTAGACGGCTGTATTCATCAATGGCGGTGTACTGGTACATCTTTTCGCCAGCGTCCTTAGCATCACCTACGATGCAGGCGGATGGGACAACCTTGGCATCAATCTGTACCTTCTGGCCGGGATAATCAGCGGGAGCGTATGGCTTCGGTATGTACTTGGGATTGGGAGCCTTGACCCTAGTCACTCCCATACGCTTCATACAACGATACAGGCCAGCCACGGTGCGTTTGTAGCCTCTCATGCGGAGCTTTACCCAGAAGATGACCAGGCCATCGTGTACGTTTCTGCGGCGCATATCCTTTATAAGCTTAATCTCGTCAGCTGTGTGCTGGTTCGGATGATGATGTGGTCGCCTGCTTTTAGGCACAAGGGATTTTTCGGAAACACCATCGTAGCGTTTTTTCCACCTGTATATCGTCATCCTGCAGACGCCGAACTCTCTGCTGGCTTTAGTCACGCTATGCTTAGTGGCGTACTTAACTACTGATAGACGGAATTTGGCATCCTGTGTTATTATATTCATGGGAACTCTCCTTTGGACATGTTTTGTGCTGGTGCAAACACAATCATACCACAAGGTAGGGTTCCTTTTCTACTGCCCAGAGTGTCACATATGTATTGTAAACCTACACACGTCGCAATTTATTGCGGCAGTCCCTCTTTGCTATTCAGTGTAAAAATGCTACAATAAAAAGAGTATGCATCCGCGTCTCATTAGCGCGGCAACAGAAAGGGGATTCATTTCCATGACAGAGAAAGCCAAGACACCGTATTATATCACGACCCCGATATACTATCCGAGCGCGAAGCTCCATATCGGGCATGCCTATTGCACGACGATCGCCGACTCGCTGGCCCGCTTCAAGCGCCTGGCGGGCTATGACGTTTTTTTCCTGACCGGCTCTGATGAGCACGGCCTCAAGATCCAGCAGAAGGCCGAGGCGGCCGGCATCACGCCGATTGAGTATGTGGATAAGATCGTCGCTGAGTTCCAGCGCCTCTGGAAGCTGCTCGACATCTCGAATGATGACTTCATCCGCACGACGCAGGAACGCCATCAGCGTGTCGTGCAGGAGGTGTTCAACCGCATCTATGCGAAGGGCGATATATATAAAGGCGAATACAAGGGCCTCTACTGCACGCCCTGCGAGTCGTACTGGACGGAGCATCAGCTCGATGAGAACGGCTGCTGCCCGGACTGCCACCGCCCGGTGCAGGAGGTCTCCGAGGAAGCCTATTTCTTCAAGATGAGCAAATATCAGGATCGCATTCTCGACTATATCAAGACGCATCCTGACTTCATCCAGCCGGTGTCGCGCCGCAACGAGATGATTAATTTCATCGAGCAGGGCCTCGACGATCTCTGCATCTCGCGTACCTCGTTCAACTGGGGCATTCCTGTGCCTATCGATCCGAAACACGTCATCTATGTCTGGTTCGACGCTCTGACGAACTACCTGACGCCGATCGGCTTCCTCGACAATCCCGAAATGTTCAAGAAGTACTGGCCGGCCGACCTGCACCTCGTCGGCAAGGAAATCGTCCGCTTCCATACGATCATCTGGCCGTGCATCCTCATGGCGCTCGATCTGCCGCTGCCGAAGAAAGTCTACGGCCACGGCTGGCTCATCGTCAATGGCGATAAGATGTCGAAGTCGAAGGGCAACGTCGTCGATCCGATCAAGCTCATCGATGAGTTTGGTGCCGATACGATCCGCTATTTCCTGCTGCGCGAGATCAACCTCGGCCAGGATGGCAACTTCTCGCGCGATGCCCTGATCCAGCGCATCAATTCCGACCTTGCGAACGACCTCGGCAATCTGCTGCATCGCACGCTCAACATGATCGGCAAGTTCCAGGATGGTGTCGTGCTGCCCTATGACAAGTCGGTCGAGACCGATATCGACCGCTCGCTCATCGCTGATGCGGCAGAGACGGTGAAGTTCTTCCATGAGAACATGGAGAATATGGAGATATCGCTGACGATAAAGAAGGTCTGGGCTTTCATCAGCCGCTCGAACAAGTACATCGATGAGACGGCGCCGTGGGCGCTCGCCAAAGACGAGACGAAGAAACAGCAGCTCGCGAATGTGCTCTACAATCTCATGGAGTCGCTGCGCCATATCAGCATCATGATCTCTCCGTTCATGCCGCAGACGGCGCCACGCATCTGGCAGCAGCTCGGTCTTGAGGGGCAGCAGCCCTTTACCAGTGTCCAGCTGACTGACATCGAGGGTGAGAACAGCTGGTACGGCATCCCAGCCAATCTGCACATCGGTCAGCCGGAGCAGCTGTTCCCGCGCATCGAGGTCGAGAAAGAGGACAAGGCGGCGCAGAAAGCGGCCCAGGCAGCCAACAAGAAGGCCAAGCAGGAGAAGAAGGCCCGCAATGCGGCGCAGGCTGGCAAGCAGAAGGCTGCTGATCAGGAATCCGAGAGCAATGTCATTTCCTTCGAGGATTTCAACAAGATACAGCTGCGTGTCGTGAAAGTCATAGCGGCCGAAATCGTGCCGAACACGGACAAACTGCTGAAGCTGACCGTCGACCTCGGCGATGAGCAGCGCCAGGTCGTATCGGGCATCGCCCAGCACTACAAGCCGGAGGAACTCGTCGGCAAGAGCGTCGTCATGGTCATCAACCTGAAACCGGCCAAGCTGCGTGGCATCGTATCGCAGGGCATGATACTGGCTGCCGGCTCGGGCAAAGACCTGAAGGTCTTGTCCGTCGACATGCCGTCCGGCACCGAGGTCCACTGATGGAATTCGTAGATACGCATACGCATCTGAATGATGAGAAATTCCTCGCGGGCGGTACGAGCGAGATCGAGGGAGCACTGCAGCGGGCGGCCAAGGCCGATGTGACGCGCCTCATCAATATGGGGGACACGCTGGAGTCCTCGGAAAAGGCCGTGCAGCTTGCGGAACGCTATGCCAGCTGCGGCGTCTATGCCGGCGTTGGCATCCACCCGGAGGAGGCACGTCCGCTATCAGAGACGGACGATGATATACTGGCCGGTTGGACCGATATGCCTCATGTCGTCTGCATCGGCGAAATCGGGCTCGACTATCACTGGGAAAAGGACATGAGCCGCCGCAAGCTGCAGCAGGATGTATTTATCCGTCAGCTGGATCTCGCGCGGCAGCTGCACATGCCAGTCTGCATCCATTCGCGCGATGCCCATGCCGATACCCTGCGCATCCTGCAGCATGAGGGTCAGGGCCTGCGCGGCGTCCTGCACTGCTACTCCGGCAGCGTCGAGATGGCGCTGGAGCTTTGCCGCAGGGGATGGTATATCGGCGTCGATGGCCCTGTGACGTTCAAGAATGCGAAGCGCAATGTCAGAGTCGTACAGGCCGTGCCGCTCGAGCAGCTGCTGCTCGAGACTGACGCTCCCTACATGGCTCCGGAGCCCGTGCGCGGCACGCGCAACGAGCCGGCCAATATACCATATATCGCCCGGAAAGTGGCAGCCATAAAGGATATCGAGGTGGAGGAGGTTGCCCGCGTGACGACGGCCAATGCCATGAATCTTTATGACCTGGACCGGCATCAGGTATAGATGTGGTAAATACTTTGATAAAATGACCAGAAAGTGGCAGAGAAAATCCGAAAAAGGGGCTCTGCCACTTTGCTATTCCCATATTTCAGCTTTTTTTCATATAAAAGTGGGAAAATATATGCTGAAGGGGGAATTCAATGCGTATTCAAGACCTGCTCATATCCAGCAAGAGTGAAAAGAAACTCGTACTTTGTGCCGTGCTTGGTGCTATGTCCATGGTGACCACCGGATTCACACGCAGTGCTATACCGACTGATCTGCATAAGGTATCAATTCACGTCGATGGGCGGACCATAACAACGAATACTACCCATACCAGCCCTGATTACATACTGGCCAGGGCGGGTGTAAAGCTCGGAGCGCATGATGAGTATCATCTGCAGAAGCTCAACGAGCGTCATACTGATATCACTGTGTATCGCGCTGTGCCGATCACGGTGGAATATCAGGGTGAGAAGAAGGAAATAATGACCAGCAAGAAGACTGTTGGTGATGCACTGAATGAGTCGGGCTACTATCTGGAAAGCATCGATGTGCAGCCGGGACTCGATGCCGAGGTGAAGCCGGGCCTGTCCATATCCGTGAAGGATAAGGCAGTCGTCCAGCAGGAGGAGCAGCTCGGAGCTGCAGGCGGCACGATCAGCACGGCGGGCAGCGGCTCGGCGGCTGATACAGGACGCTATCAGGCGGCCTATACGATGGAGGCAACGGCCTATCTGCCAAGTGATGGCGGCGGCAGCGGCATCACGGCCTCCGGCATGGTCGCCCGCCGCGGCGTAGTGGCGGTCGATCCGAATGTCATACCGCTCGGCACGCGGCTCTACATCCCGGGCTATGGCGAGGCCATAGCGGCGGACACGGGTGGTGCCATCCGCGGTGACCGCATCGATCTTTGCATGGAGAGCTACGGCGAAGCCATGCAGTTCGGACGCCGCTATGTAACGGTTTATGTTATTGGTTGATATTACGAGAGAAATCTTTTCCTGCAGCCAGCTGCTGCAGGAAAAGATTTTTTTTCATAAATAGGAAGGCGTTCCCAAAAATCTATCCGAGGCATATGTACTTTCCAACAACAGAGAAACTTGCTATAATTGTTATAACAAAGTGTTATTACTATGATTATGATTTGGAAGGTTCTTGAGTAATGGAACACAGTAAGACCATTTCGCTGACCAAGAAATTATTGCGCGATTACTTCGATATGGGCAATACTGCCTTGATTCGGCAGTTCCTGCTGCCGGATGCTGTAGCTTTCGGCTTGAAATCTTATCGTTACTATGTCGGGGCCGATGAGGTAGAGAAGCTGTTGCGCGATATGTATCGCCAGCTGGAGGCCTGCCGCCTCAACAAGATGGGCTGTGTCGCCCATGATGTACCCGGCGGGACTACGTTGTGCGTCAATATCATATATTCGACCCGTGACCGCGTGCGCAACATGCTGCAGGTACTCGTGATGTACCGCGAGGTCGATGGCGGCCTCCGCATAGCCGGCATCCATATCCAGCGCGATATGCGCCATGAGCTGACCTACCGCATGGTCAGCGCGCAGATGCTGAACAAGGGCGAGAACAGTGATTCTATGGACGAGATCATGGATATGGTTTCGTCCTATGTGAACTGCGCCTATGTGCAGTACCGCACGGACGAAAATCTCCCATTCGAATATTTCAGCGACGAGCTCTGGCGCATGCTGAAATACAAGAGCTCGGAGGATTTCGCTCAGGAGACGGATCTCGAGCTCAAGAGCATCATACATCCGCAGGATTTCGAGGCCAGTCGGGCCGATGTGAAGCGTCAGCTCCTGTCCCGGGACAACTATCAGATCGAATATCGCCTGTGCCGGGCGGATGGCACCTATATATGGTGCATGGAATGCGGGCGCTACATGTATGACAAGAAATCCGGCGTCGGCATCTTCAATACGGTCATATCGAACCTGTCGCCGCTGAAGCAGACGCATGCGACATTCCTCTACAGCTTGCGCCATGACCGACTGACGCGCCTGTACAATAAGAAAGCCTTCTGCCGTCGCACGGCGGAGGTGCTCGAGCAGTATCCGGATACGGAATTCGAGATCATGCGGTTCAACATCTCGCGCTTCAAGGTCATCAACGATCTTTTCGGTGAGGAAAACGGTGACAAGCTGCTGAAATACGTGGCCCATTTCCTCCAGTCCATCCAGCTGGAGCCCTGCGTATACGGTCGGCTCTATGCGGATAACTTCATCGTATTCTATCCGACGGCCAACAATATGCGTGAGCATCTCATTCATTCGCTGCAGATGCTGGCTGAAAGCTATGCGCTCGACTATCGCATTGATTTTTATTTCGGCGTTTACCGGGTGACCGACCGCACGCTCTCCGTGACCATGATGCTCGACCGCGCGACGATGGGTCTGTCGAAGGCAGCGCATAATGGTCTCGTGACCTGCGGGGAATACGATGACGATATGCGTGAGAATGTCGTCAATGAGCAGGTCATCGTGAACAACATGAAGTCATCGCTGAAGAATGGCGATTTCATCGTCTACCTGCAGCCGAAATACGAACTCATGAGTGAGCGTGTCGTCGGAGCCGAGGCTCTCGTCCGCTGGATCCACCCGCAGCTGGGATTCATATCCCCGGGACGCTTCATTCCGATATTCGAGCAGAATGGCTTCATCTACCAGCTCGACAAATACGTATGGGAAAAGACGTGCCAGCTCCTGCGGTCGGATATCGATGCCGGTCGTCCCGTGCTGCCGATATCGATCAATGTATCGCGCATCGACCTCTACAGCCCGAACATCGTCCAGGTTTTCAAGGATCTCGTGGAGAAATACGATTTGCCACCGCGCCTGCTGGAACTCGAGCTTACGGAGAGTGCCTACGTCGAGAATCCGCAGCAGATCATCGAGATAGCGAAGACATTGCAGTCGCATGGCTTCCCAATCCTCATGGATGATTTCGGTTCCGGCTACTCTTCGCTGAATATGCTGAAGGATATGCCGGTAGATATATTGAAGATAGACCTCAACTTCCTCTCGGATACTCAGGGAGAGGATAACGGTCGTGGCGGCAACATACTGAACTCGGTCGTGCGTATGGCCAAATGGCTTCACATACCGGTCATTGCCGAGGGCGTTGAGACACAGCAGCAGGTCGATTTCCTGCGCACGATCGGCTGTGAATGCGTACAGGGCTATTTCTACTCGAAGCCAGTGCCGATCGATGTTTATGAACAACTCATTGCCAGGAATGGCAATGACAAGCTCATGAATGAAGAACTCCATCTCGGAGCGCATGATACCGCTGATATGATGGATATGAGCGCGCAGTTGACCGTGCTCTTCAATGCCTCGGGTTGTGCCATAGGCCTTTATGAGCTGCTCGGCGATGATCATATCGAGGTGCTGCGGGTCAATGAAGGCTACTTCAAACTGTTCCATGTCCAGCGCGATGAGGTGTATGGACCGGACAAGACCGTCTTTGACAACATAGATGATGGCGATCGGGAGGCATTAGTGGCGGCTATTGCCGAAGCTCAGAAGACGAAGCGCCCTGTAGAATGCCGCTTGCGCCGTAAGCTGGGCAATGGATCCGGCATGCTGTACGTACGCGCTCGCATCAGCATCATCTACGAGGAACGGCGCCGCACGCTGCTCTATATATTCATGGAAGATATCACCGCTCTCGAGAAGGAGCACCAGAAGCTGACCTGGGCACTGGAGCGCCTGCGCGCCATCGCCCCCGATGAGGTGTCAGCCATAGAGCACGAGCTCAGTCAGGGGGATTGACGGCCTCCTTAGCATCGGCGAAAGAAGCGGCAGGCATGGTTCCATCTTATTATCGCTATAAATCACAATAGCGTAATGAAGGAACCATGCCTGCCGCATTTTGCATGCTCAGACTAAGAAAACAGGTATTTGACCTTTTGATGTTTATAAAAAGACCCTATTTTATAAAGTTGATATTGTCATGTTTGCAAAAAAGGCCATTTTTATAAACATGCTCAGTGCCAATCGGGCTCGGGCGGATTGGGGTCGAGCGTTTCGGGCTCGTGATAGTTCTCGGCATGCTCGAGCAGTTCCTTGAGCTCCTCGATGCGCTTGCGATGGCGTACCATGGCGAAGCCGATGCGCTCGTGCTCCTCGGGGGTGAATTCGTCGCTCTCGTAGGAGGCCTCGATGCGCTTCAGACGCTCTTTGACTTCCTTGATGATGTCTTTGAGCGGCTGGGCGTGCTTGAGGCTGAGGCCGTAGACGGCCTGGATCTGTTCCTCGATATGGCGCGCATAGCCGACCTCGCCGGAGTCTTTTTCGAGGCGCAGGGCGATATGGTATATGATGGAGTAGGGGTCTTCGGCACGGTGAATCATATCGAGCAGCATGATCTTCATTTGCTGCTGCTCACCATGCGGCATGGTTACCAGCGGATCCTTGGCTTGGCGTTCAACATTTTCGCGTGACATAGTCATCTTCCTTTCTGCAGTATCAGTATAGCACTGCTGGCGGCAGCAGGACAATGGCTGGCATCATCTTCGCTGGCGGCGCTGGAGCTTTGTTTGACGATGCTCGCCGCTCTATGATAAAATATTAGCCATAAGATGTGCGAAAAGTTTGGCGAGGTGATCATATGGGCAGAGCATGGCGAATCCTTGTTATGCTGGGGCTGCTGCTACTTTTGGGGAGCAGTGCCGTACTGGCGGCAGCTTTTCCCGTCCGTCAGGGAAGTCGCGGTGAGACGGTGCGCGAAGTCCAGCAGCAGCTGATTGATGATGGCTATTTGAATGATGCTGCCGATGGGGTCTGCGGACCGCATACCGTGACAGCGATAAAAGCTTTCCAGAAAGCCAGGGGACTGGAGGCTGATGGCGTCTGCGGACGGGGCACCTACCGGGCCCTGATGGGACATGACTATGTGCCCACGGCAGCCGACCAGGCCACAGCCGTGCCGGAGCACTACCAGAACGGCTATGTGCTCTATGTGACGGCCACGGCCTACAGCGCTGAGGATCCGGGCCTCTCAGCGCATACAGCCAGCGGCACGCGCGTGCGCCGCGGCGAGATCGCTGTCGACCCCTCTGTCATACCGCTGGGTTCGCATGTATTCATTCCCGGCTATGGCGAGGCCATAGCCGAGGATATCATGGGCGTGAGCGGCAACATCATCGATGTGGCCTTTGATACGCATCTCGAGGCCATGTCTTTCGGCCGCCAGGAGCTCGAGATCTATGTAGTGGCACCCTGAACAATCAGAAAACAACATAAGCAGGTTACAGAGATAGTATCACTGGCCTGAGGGGGAGCACCCCTGTTTACCTTCATCGGAGGTGGGCAGGGGTGTTCTTAGTATGCAAATGTAAATATAGTATAGGCACTGGGAAACAAAAGTCAAATAGGTATATACAGATTTATAAATGAGAATTATTGCAGATGATTTGACGAAAAAAGAAATAAACGATAAAAAATATAGTAAAAAAATACACCTAAAATATTGATTTTTGTCCGATGTTGGTGTATTATAATAACAGACTGAGGGATAACACGTGGAATCAATTAGATTTTTATCGTTCTAGTTAATCGGTTCCTATAAAATATCAAGTTATCCTGTGGGATCTTTGAAAGGGGAACTTCGTTATGGAACAGAAGGTACACGAACTAAAGCTCATCAACAAGCTGGGCTTTTCCTGCTACCAACTGTCGACAGTCACCGATACGCTCGTAAATGCTTGGCAGATGTATTTCTATACCACATTCTGCAATATATCGATAGCGTTTGTAGCTTCGGTACTGGCGGCAAGCAAACTCATCAGCGCGTTTTTGACACCGATACTGGGCTCGGTCAGCGATCATCTCTATCAGACGAAATTCGGCCGCCGCTTCGGCCGGCGCAAGTCGATGCTGCTGATTGCCATTCCGTGGAAAGTAGGCGTGTTCCCGCTCTACTGGATTCCGAACATGCCGACCTGGTACTATGTGGGATTGCTGCTGCTGACGTCGTTCGTCAATCCGCTCGCGATCGTCTCGCAGGGCACGTTTGCCGCCGAGATGGCGCGTACTCCGTCCGAGAAGGCTCAGCTGGCCGGCATGAATCAGGTCGGTGCAGCCATCGCCGGCATCGCTTCATCGATGGCTACCGTGTATTTCTTCGATGCGTTCGGTTCGGATAACCCGATGACGTTCTTCATCGCCGCGCTGGTCTACGATGCCGTATCGCTGCTGATGCTCATCCTGTTCTATCTGTCGGTGTTCGAGCGTCCGGTCGATCCAAAGTTCCTGGCTGAGGAGATGGCCAAAAAGGAAAAGCATTCCTTCGTGAAATCGTTCCGCATCATTGTTCGTGACTTCCGTTCGGCTATCCAGCTTCGGGCGTATCGCCTCTATTTGTGCATGTACCTCTCAGAGCAGATGTTCCGCTCGCTGGCCGGTACCATCAATACGTACTTCATCGTGTTCGTGCTCATGCTCGATCCGAAAGTTGTTTCTGTATCTACCGCAATGGGTTTCGTCTTCGGCATGTGCTTCCTGGGCTTCCATATCTGGCTCACGGCGAAGACGAATGGTAATGTGACCTACCGCATCGGCGGTATTGCCGCTATAGCCATACTGGTTGGCTTCTTCTATCTGGGTGTGGAGCTGCCGCCGAACACGGAGCTGCTGCTCATCATATTCATCGTGGCCATGAACTTCGGCAAGGCTGGCCTCGTCAACGCCATGCAGTATACATTCGCCTTTATCCCGGATATCGATGAAGTGCTCACGGCTCATCGCCGCGAAGGAGTGTATTCTGGTGTCAATAACTTCCTTGATGTCCTGTTCACGACGCTCGAGGTTGTCATTATCGGCTTTCTGCTCGAGGCTACCGGCTTCGTCAAGAATTCGCAGACGCAGCCGGATGCTACGGTCGATGCGCTACTCATACTCTACACGGTCGTACCAATCGTCATCATTTCCTTTGGCTTGTTCGTGACGTTCCGGTTCCATCTGAACCAGCATAACCACAAGCTGCTTGTCACCGAGGTAGCTCGCTTGAAGAACGGCGGCAGCAAGGCGGATGTCGACAGCGAAACGAAGCGTGTTGTCGAGGACCTCACGGGTCATTCCTATGAGGAATGCTGGGGCAACAACGATATGTTGCAGGTAGCCGATGTGCAGGGGAGCGCAGCCGGTTCTACCGCGAAATAATCGTCAGATTCATTGGGTAAGGAAAAGAAGATAAGGTAACAACAAATAAGAAAAGCAAGTAGGGGAAAGTGATATGAGAATATCTGATTTGAATATAGCCTGCAAGCTCGGTCTGTATATAGTGATTACGACGCTGCTGATGGCGTCGATCGGCTATACCGGCTATCATTCGCTGCAGACGGTGAATGAGAACATGCAGGTGTACAGTGACCGCGTCACCGCGGCCCAGGCACTGGCAGGCGAGCAGCTCGGCATCCGCAAGATGCAGATCGCACTGCTCGACTCGGCCGCTGCCCGGCCCGATGTGGTGACGGAGGACACGCCGTACGCGAAGCAGCATGGTCATGTCGTCGATGCGAACGAGGGTAATGTCAAGGAGTTCGAGGCCAACTGGCAAAAGTACAAGGCCGTCGCTCCGGACAAGCCGGAGATACAGGCCGATATCGCTGAGGCTGAGGCGGCCTGGCAGAGCTATCGCGATACCCTGACCAAGGCGGGGAAACTCATAGCTGCCGGTCAGGACAAAGAAGGACTGGAGATCTATGTGGGGCCGGCGAAAGACGCTACGACCCGCATAAAGAAAGTCGTCGGTGAGCTCGAGAAAGATACCCAGGCCGATATGAAGGCCGTAGAGGAGGCCAATGAGGCCGAGAACAAGGTCGTGATCACGAGGATGCTCGAGGTCATGATCGCCGGATTCGTCATCGTCGTCGTGCTGACGATATGGATTGTGCGCGAGATCAGACGTCCGTTGCGGCGCATGACGTCGACCTGCCAGCACCTGTATGATTGCGATTTCCGCGAACATCAGGAACTCCTGGTCAGCAGCCATGATGAGTTCGGCGCGATGTCCGAGGCTCTCGAGGCGATGCGTCTGCGTCTGCGGAAGCTGCTGTCACAGATAAAGACGAGCTCCGGCAAGGTGACAGACGAGGCTCAGACCCTCTCGCAGATATCGTATCAGTCGGCGCAGGCCTCATCGCAGATCGCGAACTCGGTCAACCAGGCGGCCGGCTACGTCGAACAGCAGCAACAGGCTATGGAGCACAGTGCGGCGGCCATGCAGGCCGTAGCAGACTCCGTCGCGACGATAAAGTCGGAGGCTGGACGTGCCGCCCAGAACTCGGGCGAGGCGCGCCAGCAGGCGGTCAATGGAGCCGCTTCCATCACCAATTCGACGGAGCAGATGGGACGCGTGCAGGATTCGGTGCAGTCAGCGGCTGATCTCGTAGATAAGCTCGGCAACCGCTCGAAGGTCATCGGCAATATCGTCGATACCATCACCGAGATCACCGGTCAGACGAATCTCCTGGCCCTGAATGCCGCCATCGAAGCAGCCCGGGCCGGTGAGGCTGGCCGCGGCTTCGCGGTCGTTGCCGACGAGGTCCGCAAGCTGGCGGAACAGTCACAGGAGGCGGCCGAGAAGATATCCGGTCTCGTAACGGTCATACAGAGCGAGACGATGGATGCAGTGAGCTCGATGGCTGATGGCCGCAATCAGGTCGACGAGGGGACTCATCTCGTACAGGATATGAGCGCTGTATTCCAGAGCATCGAGCAGCTCGTCGTCGATACGGCCACTCAGATGGAGTCCATGGCGAAGAGCGTCGATGAGGCGGCTAACAATGCTGCTGCGGCTGCCGAGCAAGAGAAGCAGATGCGGGCGCACAGTGTCAAAGTCAATGAAGAGATGCAGTCGGTATCGGCAGCATCCGAGGAGCAGTCTGCCTCTGCGGAGGAGGTTGCTGCGGCCTCAGAGAGCCTGAACAAGCTGGCTGTAGAGCTTAACGATTCCATCAAGGAATTCAAATTCTAAGCGTAAGATTTACGCGGCATTTTCTGAAACATGATTGAAGGTTTTTCTATGTCCAAGATTCGTATACATATAGCTAGTGACTCCACCGTAGCTACCTATGGCGGCCGCGTTCTGCCCATGATGGGCTGGGGACAGCTGCTGTATCAGTATTTTGATTTTGACCAGGTCGAGATCTGGAACCGGGCCATATGCGGGCGCAGCTCGCGCAGCTTCGTCGAGGAGGGCCGGCTCGAGCGCATGGCACAGGACTTCCGCCCCGGCGACTACCTGCTCATCCAGTTCGGGCATAACGATGCGACGAAACAGCGGCCGCAGCGATATACCGAGCCCGGGAAGCCATTTGCCGGCTGGCTGCAGCGCTACATCGATGCAGCTCGTGCCAAAGGCGTGCAGCCCGTGCTCATCACGCCGATGCAGCGGCGGGTATTCGATGCTGAGGGGCATTTCGAATGGGTGCTGATGGACTACATCCGCACCATACGCGAGCTGGCAGCTGCCGAGCAGGTACCGCTGCTCGACCTGGCTGCCGTCAGCGGCCCCGTCATCGCGAACATGGGGCCCGAGGAGAGTAAGAAATATTTCTTCTTCAGCGAGCCAGGCGAGGAGCCGAACTACCCCGATGGACATCAGGATGACACACATTTCCAGGAGCGTGGGGCCCGGCTCATGGTCGAGCTCGTCGTGGGACTCATGAAAGAATCGGATCTGAATCTGAAAAAGTATATCATGCCCCGCCAGAAACCAGAGGTACGCGTCTATATGGCGGGCGACTCCACGATGGCCCAGTACGGTGGCCCTGAGCAGCCCATGGCCGGCTGGGGTCAGATGTTCTGGGAGTACATGCAGCCCACGGTCGAGATACGCAACCATGCCTGCTGCGGCCGCAGCTCCCAGTCATTCATCGACGAGGGACGTCTCGCACGCATCCTGCGTGAGATACACAGCGGCGACTACTTGTTCATCCAGTTCGCACATAACGATGAGAAGCTTGACTATGACAATCCGGTGGCCTGCTTCGAGCGGAACATCCGGCAGTTCATCGCTGGGGCCCGGAGCCGGCTCGCCCATCCGGTGCTGCTGACTGCCGTCGAACGTCGCAAATTCACCGACAGCGGCGAGCTGCAGGTGACACACAGCCCGTTCATCGAAGCAACGCGCGAGATAGCGAGGCTCGAGGATGTGCCATTGCTCGATATGAATGCGGCCTCACGGCGGCTGCTCACCGAGCTTGGCCCGGAGGCAGCGCGGCAGCTGTTCCTCCAGGTACAGCCAGGCGAGGAACCGAACTACCCCGATGGTCATATGGACGACACGCATTTCTCGGAGTACGGAGCCAGGCGTATGGCCAGATTGGCGGCCCAGCTGCTGGCGGATTCGCCCATCGGGCTGCGCCTCATGCTGCGCTGAGCATGGATATGATTGAGAGTTCAGTGGAGAGATCGATTGTATGAATATAAATGTTATGGACTATGGGGCGGCGGGCGATGGCGTCACCCTGGATACCGAGGCTCTGCAGCAGGCCATCGATGATGCCGATACCGGAGCCTGCGTCATCATACCGGCAGGCAGATATCTGACTGGCAGCCTGTTCCTGCACAGCAATATGAAGCTGTATCTCGAAAAGGATGCCGTGCTCCTGGGGAGCACGCAGCTCGACGACTATCCACAGATCGATACCCGTGTGGCGGGCATCGAGATGCGCTGGCCAGCCGCCCTGCTCAACGTGATCGATTGCCGCGATGTCCACATCGCGGGTCCTGGCACGCTTGATGGTCAGGGCGAGATCTGGTGGGAAACGTACTGGGGGACCGATGGGCACGGCGGACGTCGGGCCACCTACGATGCCCGGAACCTGCGTTGGATTGCTGACTACGAGATCCAGCGTCCGCGCCTCTTGCTCGTGCAGAACAGCCGGGACATCGAGCTGAGCGACATCACGGCGCGCCGGTCGGGCTTCTGGAACATCCAGCTGACGTATTCCCAGCATGTGCATGTACATGATGTCACGGTCTGCGATAATGCCGGTCCGAGCACGGACGGCATCGATGTGGACTCCTCGGAGCATGTGCTCATCGAGGGATGCACCGTCGCCTGCAACGACGATGATATCGTCATAAAATCCGGCCGCGATGCGGACGGATTGCGCGTCGCCCGCCCCACGCGGGACGTCGAGATCCGGCACTGCCACATACGCTCCGGTGCCGGCATCACGATCGGCAGCGAGGTCTCCGGCGGTATAGAGAATATCGATATCCATGACTGTGATTTCCAGAACAGTGACTGCGGATTCCGCATGAAATCCTCGCGGCTGCGCGGCGGCTATGTGCACCATGTCCGTGTGCATGGTCTCACGATGATGAACGTCCAGTTCCCGTTCTCGTGGGTGCTGGATTGGCATCCGGCCTACAATTCGTTCATCGTACCGGCCGGAGATATCCCTGAGTACTGGCGACGCATCGCGGCACCAGTGCCGGAGGAGCAGCAATACACCGACGTAGCCGATATCGAGGTAGAGGGATTCACCGCCCTCTACGGTGCGGACTACAGCAAGGTATCCCGGGCCATCGATATCCGCGGGGCTGGCAAGAAGCCGCTGCGCGCAATCAAGTTCAGCCAGGGACGGCTCGAGACGAGCGAGTTCGGTCACATCGAAGGCGTCAAAGACCTCGAGTTCACCGGAGTCATCGTCTACGCGCCTGAGCGCAGTTCATCCGCGAATGACGCCTATGACCAGCGCTGAGACAGTTCAGGAGAGGAGATCTTTTCTTTGAGTAGTTACTTTCCAGCGGCTGACAGCCTGGATCGGGCACAGCATGGCGATATGAGTCGCGAGCTGCGCACGATAGCCGGACGCTACATGGGAGATAATCCCGTGACGCCGCCCGTATTCCGCATCAGCCTTGCGAGTGGCTTCCGGCGGCAGGCCGATTACCGCTATGTGTTCGACCTGGAGCAGCGGTTCCCTGAGGCCGGGCGCGAGCAGGCCGTCTATGCCTGGGGCCGCATATATTTCCCGGCCGCTACAGATGCCTGCTTCAAGGCAAATGCCATCGGCCCGATGACCGTGTGGCTCAATGGCCAGGTCATCTACCATTCCAATTACGAAGAGGAACGCGATGCCGCTCGGGCGCGTCGTTTCTTCATAAATGTACCGGCAGGCTGGTCGGATGTCGTCATCGAGTTCATCCGTACCCCCTTGGGATTCGGTGGCATATTCGGCACCGGCCGGTTCAAGAATTTCCCCTTCCACTTCATGATGCCGCTCCCTGATACGCAGGGCTGGGAGGGCTGGGTCTACACCCGGCCGCAGCAGCGAGTGGATGTCGAGCATATCGATGACTATATGAGCCTCCCGGCCGATGGTCACTGGCTGCCGGAGCGGAGCTTCGTAGCGGCTGAGGCAGGGGCGGATGCGCAGACATTCGGCCCTGCTCTGAACCGCCTCTATGGCGATCGGCTCAGCCGCGGCCGGGCTGCCTGGGGCTGGACGCGCGCCCGCCTGCGCGGCGGCGAGCTCCATGTGCAGGGGCACGCCAGATCAGCATTGAAGCTCCTGGTCAGTCTCGTCGGCGAAGCCGATGAAGCCAAGCAGGTCTCCTTGTCCGCTGGTGACGTCGATATCCATATACCAGTTGCCGGTGGCGAGCATGATCTGCGCGTCCAGGCCGCCGGTCACGAGGATGGCTGGGGCTGCGAGCTGACATTCACGCAGGATGGTCATCCGGCCCCGCTGCAGAATCCGGCTCACGTCGTCGGCTACCGTGGCGCCTGGCTCTATCTCGGACCGGCGGCTCTGCAGGCGATGATACAGCCGGACCTGACGCTCGTCCAGCAGGAGACATACTGGCAGGTCGATGTCCCACAGGGCTTCATCCGGCCATTCCTCGAGAACGACCGCTTTGGCAAGTGGAACTATCCGCTCGGCGTCACGCTCTACGGCATGCTCATGTGTGCGCGGGAGATCGGGGCCGATGATATGAAATCCTACATCCGCCAGCATGTCGATCTCGCCGTGAGCTATTACGACTACGCGCTCTGGGACAAGGAGCGTTACGGTGCAGCGGCTATCGACAATCAGATATCGAACGTCGACAGCCTCGATGACTGCGGCTCGTTCGCCTCGCTCATGCTCGAGCTCGGCCGCGAGGGGCACGTCCCCGGCAGTCGCGAGATCGCAGCTGCGACCGCGCACTACATCGAGCACGAGCAGACCCGCCTTGATGACGGTACGCTCGTGCGTGGACAGGCCAGCCTCGCCGAGATGGCCGGTACGATGTGGGCCGACGACCTCTACATGAGTGTCCCGTTCCTCTCTCGCTACTATGAGCTCACGGGTGATACCGCCTATATCGACGATGCGGCGCGCCAGTACCTGAACTTCCGCAAATACCTGTTCATCCCGGAACAGAAAATCATGTCGCATGTCTATCTGACCGACCGGGGAATCGCGAATCACATTCCCTGGGGCCGTGGCAACGGCTGGGTACTGTTCTCGCTCTCCGAGCTCCTGCGCGTCATGCCGCACGACCACGAGGCGCGTGCGACATTGCTCGAGTTCTTCCGCACGCTCTGCGAGGGCTATCTCGCGCTGCAGGACACGGATGGCATGTGGCATCAGGTCCTGACCGACCCGACCTCGTATCAGGAGGCGTCGTGCACAGCCATGTTCGTGAGCGCCTTCGCTCGTGGTGTGCGGCATGGCTGGTTGACAGGCGATGTGGAGAGCTACATACAGGCCGTCGAGCGCGGTTGGCACGGACTCAGCGAGCTGGCTGTCGATAGCCATGGCGCGGTGTACGGCATCTGCCAGGGCTCGGGCTACTCATTCCGCTCGACGTACTATCGCGATGAGCTGACCTGGGTGCTCAACGACCCGCACGGCATCGGCATCGTCCTCATGGCCGGCAGCGAGACGATGCGTCTGCGTGACTATCTGGCGGAGAGATGAGGTAATGTCATGAAAGATATAGATACAGCGAAGCTGCATGAGATATTCCGTCATCCATCCGGCGAGTACAGCGTCATGCCGTTCTGGTTCCTTAACGGCAAATTGGACAAGGCGGAGCTCCGACGACAGCTGCTAGATTTCCTAGCGCACGATGTGCATGGCGTGGTACTCCATCCGCGCCTCGGACTGACTCGCGACACCCCCTACATGAGTGAGGCGTATCTCGACTGCATCAGATATGCCGTAGAGGTCGCAGCGGCGCATGACATGCGCGTCGTGCTCTACGATGAGGCCATGTACCCCTCAGGCTCGGCGCACGGCATGGTCGTCGCTGGCAATCCCGAGTATGCGGCTCGTGCCCTCCGGCTCATCGATGAGCTCTGGCTCGAGCAACAGGAGTGGCGGCCCGAGATTAGCGCCGAGGAGGAGATCATCTACGCGGCGGCTGTCTGGCAGAAGGATGATGGTTCGCTCGACCTCGTGCGGCAGCTGCCGCTGCAGCTGGAGGCCGATGGTTCCTATGCACTACCGGAGCGGCCGTCCGCGACAGCTGGCGGGCACTACCTGCTGACAGCCATCGTCGCGACGTACTCGCATGGTACGATCCGCGGCGTGCACTTCGGCGAGGACGACGGCGAGCCGGGCGCTCCGGCGGCCGCTGACCTCCTGAATCCAGAGGCCATGCGGAAATTCATCCGTGTCACGCATGAGAAATACTACGAATGCCTGCAGCAATACTTCGGCACGACGGTCATCGCGTTCTTCACCGATGAGCCGAGCCTGCTCGGCCGCTGCGTCGATGAGAAGAAGCTGAAGCCGTGGTCGAAGGATTGTCTGGCTGATTTCCTGGCGGCGGGCAATCAGCCCGGCGACCTCCTGGCCGAGTGGTACGAGGCAGGCCCCGCGACGGAGAGCCTGCGGCGGCGCTATCGCCGCTTCCTGAACAGCCGGCTCGAGGCCAGCTACTATGAGCAGCTCTCCGACTGGTGCGCGGCGCACGGCATCGCCCTGACGGGGCATCCGGCTGGTAGCATGGATATCGGCTGCCTGCGGCACTTCCAGATACCGGGACAGGATCTCGTCTGGCGCTGGGTAGCGCCGGAGAACGATCTCGGTATCACGGGCGTGAACAGCACGCTCGCGAAGTGCTCGAGCGATGCGGCCCGGCATCTCGGACGCCGACGCAATGGCAACGAGTGCCTCGGCTGCTGCGGTCCGGTCAATCACCCGTGGGACTTCACCGTCGCCGATATGAAATGGTACTTCGATTGGCTGTTTGTGCGCGGCGTGAACCTGCTGTTCCCGCATGCGTTCCTTTACTCGGTCGAGGGCGAGCCCCGCTACAACGAGCGTCCGCCTGATGTGGGACCGAACAACAGCTGGTGGCCCTACTACGGCTACATCGCGCGTTACGCCGCGCGGCTGAGCTGGCTCAATACCGACAGCACGAATACGGCCAGCGTCGCCGTGCTCTGCGAGCCCGACACCTTGCCCTGGCGCATTGTGCGGCCGCTCTATGAGCATCAGATCGAGTTCAACTACCTCGAGGATCGCCTGCTCACCGGTGAGACGGAAACTCAGGCAATCATCGCGGCGGGCGCTATCGATATCGGCCGTCAGCATTACACGATCCTGCTGATCGAGGACCTGGAGCTGCTGGAGGATGCGGCCCTCGCCGCAACCGTTCGCGAATTCCAGGCGGGCGGTGGTCAGGTGATTGCAGTGCGTCCCGATAGTGGAACGGTTCCTATGGGGACTGAACCGGTATCGTATGTCCGCACGGCCGATGAGCTCGTGCAGCGCCTGCAGGCGCTCGGCGCTCAGACGGGCAAGCTGGCTCCGGCCAGCACCGATATCCGCCTGACGCACCTCCGGCGCGCGGACGATAGGCGCGAATACTATTTGCTGACGAATGAGGGCGAGCCGGACTATGCCGGCACGCTGCAACTGTCCGTCAGCGGCAGCGTCGAGCGCTGGGACCCCTGGACGGGCGAGATGGAAGCGCAGCCGGTGACGCAGACGGCGGACGGGCTGACGATGAAGCTCGAGCTGCCGCGGCGCGGCTCCGTGATCTACTGCATCGACCCGGACGGGACGCCGCAGCTCGATGAGGCGGCGAAAACGGTTCGCCATGAGGACATCGTCCTGCGCGACTGGCAGACGGAGCTGCCGCCTGGAGAGACCTGGGCGCATCCGCTACGGCCGAACCTGGGAATCGGCGACTGGACGGAGCTGGCAGAGCTGCATGACTACTATGGCAGCCTGGTATATCGGACGCAGGTAGAGCTGCCCGCAGCTGCTGAGGTACAGGGCGTCGCCCTCGACCTCGGTACGGTCGGCGAGCTCGCCGAGGTACTCATCGATGGGGAGCGCGTCGGTGTCAGTCTCTGGGCACCGTATCGCGTGGATCTATCAGCCGCGCTGGGCGCGGCACGGCGCACAGCCGAGCTCACCGTCATCGTGACGAGCAGCTATAGCCGGCGCTACAGTGACCGGGTAAGACCCTCAGGACTCCTGGGGCCTGAGCCGCGGCTCGAAGTGACATATCGGGCCTGAACAGGGAAAGCTGTTTATTACCAATGTCAGCGTCAGTAGAGAGTCGTTTGGCATTGAGGCAATAATAGAGATTCAATAGAGGTTTGTGTTAAATTTATGGGGGGATTCTCAATGAAATCCAGAATCATGAACAAACAACTGATTGCGGCAGTCGTTGCCGGCTGCTTGGTGGGGCTGACTTCGCCGGTATTCGCAGCAGCAGCGGGCGGATTTGACGATGTACCGCGCGACAACTGGAGCTACGGTGCCATCCAGACACTGCTCAAGGACGGCGTTATCGACTCGTTCGATGATAATACGTTCAATGGTCAGAAAATCGTCACGCGTTTCGAGATGGCTCAGATCATCCGTCGCGCTACGAACAAGGCCGTGAATTCCTCAAGCGTCAGTTCTTCTGATAAGGAGCTCATTATAAAGCTCAGCAAGGAGTACGGCAAGGAGCTGAATCAGCTCAAGAGCGGCAGCCTCTCGAACTCGTCCAATAACAGTGCCGCAGTTGTGCGTCCGGGGAAGAACGGCATAATGGATTTCAGCGGCACGAAGACCTACGTGCGATACGATTACTGGAACAACAAGAGCAATTACACCAACAGGACCGATAAGAGCGCTGGCGGCGACAAGGGGAACTTCTTCATGGATGTCGAGTTGCGCGGCCGCTATGAGTTTGCTCCGAAGTGGAATGCCCGTTTCATGTATGAGATGCAGCGGGCCATTTCAGGGCAGTCCTTGCAGGAGGATGGCGAAGGTGACCTGAAGGAGTTCAGCATCGATGGCCCGTTGAAGGTCGGCAAACTGAAAAACTCGAAGTTCCAGTTCGGTCGTTTCAAGTACAAGCCAGTGCTTGGCTACGTCACGAAGGCCTATATGCAGGGTGGTATCTGGAATTTCCAGGCCAACAAGAAGCTCAAGGTCGAGGTAGCCTATGGCGATCTCAGTGAGAGATACTATCGCTCCGGTGGCTACAATACGTCCGATGTGGCAGGAGTAGATAAATACAGGATCATTGATCAGAATGGAAAAGTCATCGCCTCCTATGACAGCAAGAACAATAGCAAGGGCGTAATCCAGAACAAGGATACCAAGAGCAAACTGCCCAATATCGCTACGACGCAGAAAAGCTACTACAATTCCGACTCAGCCTATTCGGTACTCTACGCGCCTTATTCCGAGCAGATGGGCGTCATCTCCCTGCGCTATCAGGCAGATCGCAAGACGCGCCTCTATGGCGGTTTCTACACATTGAACAGCAAGCACAAATCATTCCACGATGCTCAGATATACGAGCTCGCTGGCCAGCGCACGCTGGACAAAGATTTCACGCTCTACTTCGACTGGGCTCGCAGCAGCCGCAGTGAAGACAACTCGCTCTATTACCTCGGCTTGAAGTATAAGAACGAGAGCCTTTCAAAGCCGCATAGCTGGAGCTGGCTCGTACAGGGCGCCTTCCACGAAGCCAAGGCCACTATCAACTCCGATCTCGATATCAAGAACTACGGCGTAAGAGAAGGTTCGCTGACTGGTGATACGGCAGCTGCATTCAATGGCGACAGCGGCAGCTGGTACTATGGCTATAACACCGAGCGTCATGCGTATAACGGCGCTAAAGGATTCGCTGTGACATACAAATGGGTTCCGTTGGCTCACTCCGTACTCGTGTTCCGCGGCATGTACTTCGAACCGATACATGTAGATGCCAGCTGCAAGGATGCCATGAAGCATCGCTTCCAGTTCCGTACCGAGTATGATATCTACTTCTGATAATGAAAGGAGCAGCTTCTATGATAGTGAAGTCTAGATTGGCTGGCGCGGTGACGCTGGCTCTGGCAGCTGCCCTGGTCTATGGCATGACGCCGGCAGAAGCAGCTGATATCGCCACGGTACAGGGACAGAACGTCACCATGAACAATGGCGTGATAGAGATACATCTCATCAAGAATGGCACGGCCACTTACCTTTCGAAGAACGGCGGCCCGAATCTCGTCGAGAATGTCATCAAGAACAAGCTGACATTCTACTGTGACTATCATCCAGCCGGACAGCCCGACATGCCGTTTCTCTCCGATCAGGTCAAGGTCTATGAGAACAATGAGAATGTGGCTCACATAGCTTACATCGACTCGAAGAGCCCGCTGGCTGTCGAGTACCATTATCGTATGGTCAAGGGCGATAGCGGCATATATCAGTACGTCGTAGCCAGGAACAATACCGGCAAGGTCTATCCCATAGGCGAGTTCCGCACCGTCTACCGCATTGATATGGATAAATTGCCGAACGCCTACAATGCGTACCGGCAGGCCCCGATGCCAGCCTCATCGCATATGCGGTCGTTCAAGAAACTCCAAGATGAAACCTATGATATGGATGATGGGTTCAAGTATACGAATGGCTCGGTTTATTCGAAATATGATTTTGCCGGCTACTATAAGGACAACCCGCTCTGGGGCACTTATGGCAACGGCAAAGGCTTCTGGTATATTCCAGTGAGCATGGAGGCCTATCCGGGCGGACCCATGAAGCAGGATTTGCTGGTGCACTATGATGGCATCATTCTGAACTACATGATGGGCGCGCATTTCGGCACGGGTGTGACCAAGGTGCCGGCAAACTGGACGAAGATGTACGGCCCATGGTACCTCTATATCAATGATGGTGATTCCGACGAGGCGGTCATATTCGACGCGCGTCAGCGAGCGGCACTTGAGCAGAAGGAATGGCCCTACCAGTGGGTCGATGAGTCGCTATATCCGAAAGCCCGCGGTACCGTCAAGGGACAGCTGAAGCTGACGAACGGCGGCATCATCGATAAGGCGCAGGTCATACTGGCGCGTCCTGGCTCTGATGTCGTACATGATTCTGAGAGCTATATATTCTCTGCCGATACGGACGGGAACGGAAGCTTCACCATTGACAAGGTCCGTCCGGGCATTTACGATCTCACGGCCTATATGCAAGGCGGTCCGAGCGGTGACGTTACGACGGAGCTGAAGAAGGGCCAGATAAAAGTCGAGCCCGGTAAGACAACCGACCTCGGTACAGTAGAGTGGCAGGTGCCACAGCGTGAGACAATCTGGCAGCTCGGCACGGCTGACCGTAAGGCCTCGGAATTCAGATACGGCGGCGAGCTGCGCAACTACAAGTGGTCGCAGATGCTGCCGGATGACGTCGATTTCTATATCGGCAAATCTGATGAGAGCGAGGACTGGTATTATTCGCAGGCTGGTATAGGCACATACAACATCCATTTCGACATGGACTCCATACCGGCGCAGAAATACCACCTGACTGTTTGTCTCGCTGGTTATTCCGATAAGGGAAATGGCTCATTCGAAATAAGATTCAATGGGCATCTGCTCAAGACCTGCGACTACGAAAATGATCAGACGGTCTATCGTTCTGGTACGACCAGTGGCACATACCATCAGGAAGATTTCGACATCGATGCTGCGTGGCTGAAGAAAGGCGATAATGTAGTATCGTTTGTCGATAAGAATGGCCTGATAATCTACGATACTGTGGTGTTTTCAGCTGGGAAATAAGCAGTTGATTCTCGGGATATCTTAGCAATGAGAGGGCTGTTGCTTATGGCAACAGCCCTTTTATCAAAGGAGCAGACCACATATGAAGACTGAATATGCCGGGGCGACCGGCGTACTGGCCTTGACATTGTTGCTGGGCAGCATCCCGCCGGCAGAGGCTGGCATGCTGCAGCTCGATCGCGCGGCCATGCACGCTGAGCTCGACAATGGGATCCTCGATATCGCCATACGGTTTGATGGCACGGTGGAGAAGGCGCTCTACAAGGGGCGTGACATCATCAAGGACCGTGCGCCGGGCAAGACGACATTTTATCTCGACTACAATACCGGTCATCATGCCTATGCCGTGATACCGAACCAGCTGCGCGTGCTCGAGGATACCGACGAGGTAGCGCATGTGGCCTACGTGGACACGCAGAGCATCCTCGGACTCGAGTATCACTACATCATGAAGCGCGGCGACAGCGGGCTCTACTCCTACGTCATCGCGCGCAACAATCTGCCGGAGCCGCTGCATCTCGCTGAGATGCGCACGGTCTATCGGCTCGACCGCAGCCTGTTCGATCATGCCTATACGGTGGAGCGCGACAGCCTCATCCCGCGTCAGGATGTCATGCGCAAAGGCAAGAAGCTGCAAGATGAGACGTATGACATGGGACCCGAGGGCGAGAAGTACACGAATGGTCCCATCTATGAGAAATACGACTATGCAGCCTACCTCGCGGATACGCCGTTCTGGGGGGCCTACGGGCATGGGCTCGGGTTCTGGGTCATGCCCGTGAGCAACGAGTATCATCCGGGCGGCCCGCTGAAGCAGGACCTCACGGTCCACTATGATACGGTCGTCTGCAACTACCTGACGAGTGCTCATTTCGGCACGCCGGAGTTCGATGCGCCGGTGGGCTGGGAGAAGATGTACGGTCCTTGGTATGTGTATGTGAACGAGGGGACGCCGGAGCAGGTGAAGCATGATGCCGCCCGTCGCGAGCAGCGCGAGCGCAGGGCCTGGCCGTACGCCTGGGTGCGGGAGAGCGATTATCCTGTGACGCGTGGCTCGGTCCGCGGTTGCCTGCAGTTCAGTGATGGACGTCCGGCAGCTGATGCGCAGATCATCCTGGCTCGTCCCGGCGTCGATGCCATCGATGAGTCGGACTCGTACCTGTTCGCTGCCCGGACCGATGCACGCGGCCGATTCGAGGTGCCGCAGGTGCGGCCAGGCGAGTATGAGCTGCAGGCCTATTTCGCCAAGGCTCCTCAGGCTGGACAGCCACAGAGCATAACGGATACGTTCCGCAGCCAGCCGTTCCGCGTGAGCGCACAGGGCGCGAAACTGCCGACACTGGTCTGGCCAGTCGAAGCGCCTGAGGTGGTCTGGCAGATCGGCACGGCTGATCATCGGGCCGATGAATTCGCCTATGGCGGTGAGCCACGCAACTACAAATGGCATCAGATGGTGCCGGCGGATCTCGACTACGATGTAGCGACGAGCACTGCCGCGCAGGACTGGTACTACGTGCAGAGTCGTCCGGGGCGCTGGAACATCCATTTCACGCTGCCTGCGTCGGAGCTGCAGCAGCACGACTATGAATTCGTTCTAGCGCTCGCTGGCTACTCGACTGGTATGGGCAAGCAGTACGCGACGGTCGATGCCGGGCTGCTGCTGAACGGTCAGCCGCTGCAGCAGATCAAGTACCCGAATGACAAATCCGTCTATCGCTGCAGCACGACGAGCGGTACGTACCACAGGATGGTGGTCAAGCTGCCACGGAAGCTGCTGCAGCCTGGGGCGAATACCCTGACGATCGAGAATCGCGGCGCCTCGCTCATGTACGATACGTTGCTCCTGCAGAAAAGCAAATCCGGGACTGTGAACGAAAGCCGCGGCCAGCAGCCGCAGCAGGGATGATGCATATCCCTCGGGTGCAGTTCCTTCATATAGATTCAAAATCCTGAGGAGGTACAGTTGCAGCGCATGATGCTGCTGGGACTGTTTTATATATACCCCTACTATGACCTCCTAACTTTATCTTATTTTCTATTCCTCAAGGTGACCGGCTGTCTTTCCCCAAAGAACAAGACAGCCGGTTTTCCTTGTCTATAGGAGGAATGGTCCTCTAGCGGCAGAAAAGCCAGAAAATAACATAAAAATAAAAAAGTAGGCGAAAAAAGAGAAAAACACCTTGCAAAATCTTTGTTGTTGTTGTAATATATGAGTTGTAAAGAGAAACAAAGAAAAATCAAAAACAAAACCGGCAAATATATCAAAAGCGATAGGTGAAAAGCAATGAAAACAACGAACTATTATCTGGCTATTGATATCGGCGCCTCGAGTGGACGCCATATACTGGGCTGGATGGAGAATGGCAAGATCCGTATGGAGGAGATATATCGCTTCCAGAACGGCTTGCACAAGGAAAACGGTCATCTTTGCTGGGACATCGACCATCTGGCAGCAGAGGTCGTAGCGGGGCTCAAGAAATGCCGGGAGCTGGCGCGCGTCCCAGAGAGCGTGGGCATCGATACCTGGGGCGTCGATTTCGTCCTGCTCGATGAGAACGGCAACCGCCTTGGCAACAGCGTCTCGTACCGTGATCACCGCACGGAAGGCATGGACGAGATCGTCTATCAGAAGATACCGGAGAAAGAGCTCTACGCGCGCAACGGCATCCAGAAGCAGATATTCAATACGATCTATCAGCTGACTGCCATCCAGCAGACGACGCCGGAGCTGCTCGAGCGGGCGGAGACATTCCTGATGATACCGGAATATCTGAACTATCTGCTGACCGGCGTCCGCATGAATGAGTATACGAACGCGACGACGACCCAGCTCGTCAATGCGAAGACGCAGACCTGGGATGATGAGCTCCTTGCGAAGCTCGGCTTCCCGCGCAAGCTCTTTGGCGAGCTGCATATGCCGAAAAGCGTTGTCGGACCACTGAGCGACAAGGTGGCCGAGCAGGTAGGGTTCCAGACGACGGTCGTGCTGCCGGCCACGCATGATACGGGATCGGCCGTGCTCGCCGTACCGGCGGAGGGCGAGGAAAGCATCTATCTGAGCTCGGGCACGTGGTCCCTCATGGGGATCGAGCGGCTCATACCGGATTGTACGGAGACGAGCCGCAAGCATAACTTCACGAACGAGGGTGGCTATCACTACCGCTATCGCTATCTGAAGAACATCATGGGCATGTGGATGATGCAGTCGCTGCGGCGGGAGTTCAAACACGCCTATACGTTCGAGGAGCTGTACGAGCTCGCGCATATCGGCCGCTACTTCACCTCGACGGTCGATGTGAATGATGACTGCTTCCTATCGCCGGACAGCATGATAAAGGCAGTACAGGATTACTGCGAGCGCACGGATCAGGAGAAGCCGGAGACGGAATGCGAGCTCCTGTACTGCATCTACCACAGCCTTGCGAACTGCTATGCGAAGACCGTGGCCGAGATCGAGGAAGTGACCGGCCGCAAATACGATACGATCAATGTCGTAGGCGGCGGCTGCCAGGACCGTTTCCTGAACCATCTGCTGGTCGAGGAGACGGGCAAAGAGGTCTATGCGGGCCCGATAGAAGCTACGGCCATCGGCAACCTGCTCGTGCAAATGCTGCGCGATAATGTATTCGTCGATCTCAACGAGGGACGTCGCACCATAGCGAAATCCTTCGATGTAAAGAAAGTTGATTGAAGCTGGATAAAGCTTTTCGAGGAGGAAAATAAAGATGTCAAGATTCGATGATGCCAAGGAACAGTATGCAGCTTGGGGTGTCGATGCGGAAAAAGCCCTGGATACCCTTCAGAAAGTGCGCATTTCGATGCATTGCTGGCAGGGCGACGATGTGCTGGGATTCGACAGCGATGCGCTGACGGGCGGCATTGCGACGACCGGCAACTATCCGGGCCGGGCCCGCAACCCGGAGGAGCTTATGGCTGATATCAAGAAGGCTTACTCGCTGATACCAGGCAAGCACAAGCTCAACCTGCATGCTTCGTATCGCATTACGGATGAGAAGGTTGACCGCGATGCCATCGAGCCGAAACATTTTGCCGCCTGGGTGGATTTCGCCAAGGAACAGGGCATCGGCCTTGATTTCAACCCGACGTTCTTCAGCCACAAGAATGTCAAGGATAATATGACGCTCTCGAGCCCGGATAAAGATATCCGCGATTTCTGGATCGCTCATGGCAAGGCTTGCCGCAAGATCGCTGATTATTTCGGCCGCGAGCTCGGCATCACGGCCCTCGACAACATCTGGATTCCGGATGGCACGAAAGACGTGCCGGCCGACCGCATCGGGCCGCGCCGTCGCCTGAAGGAAGCGCTTGATGAGATCCTCTCGGTCAAGTACGACAAGAAGAATATCGCCGATGCGGTCGAGGGCAAGGTCTTCGGTATCGGTGTCGAGTCGTATACGGTCGGTTCGCATGAGTTCTACATGAACTATGCGGCGAAGAACGGCATCATGTGCCTGCTCGATACGGGTCATTATCATCCGACCGAGGTCGTCTCGGACAAGATTTCGTCGATGCTGCTGTTCAATGATCAGCTGGCTCTCCATGTGAGTCGTCCGGTGCGTTGGGACAGCGACCATGTCATAAAGCTCGACGATGAGCTCAAGGAGCTCGCGACGGAGCTCGTTCGCTGCGACGCACTCGACAAGGTTTTCATCGGTCTTGACTTCTTCGATGCGAGCATCAACCGCATCGCGGCCTGGGTCATCGGCATGCGCAACATGCAGAAAGCATTGCTGTACGGTCTCCTGACGCCGAACGCGAAACTCAAAGAGGCTCAGGACAAGGCGGACTTCACCTATGTGCTCGCGGGCCTCGAGGAGCAGAAGACGCTGCCGTTCGGCGAGATCTGGGCAGAGTTCTGCCGCCGCAACAATGTGCCGGTCGATGGCCAGTGGTATAACGAAGTCAAGCAGTATGAGAAGGATGTACTGTTCAAGAGATAATTCATTTTCAGGAAGCTGAGGTTTTTATCATGGATATATTACAGGCAGATTTTGTGAAGCGCTTCGAGCGGCTGACCGCGGATGCTTTCCAGAAGGGCTGGCATGAGCGCAATGGCGGCAATCTGACATACCGCGTGAGGCCCGAGGAGGTCGAGGCGGTCAAGGATTCATTGCATGAGGTGCAGGAGTGGCAGCCCATCGGCAATACGGTACCGGGGCTGGCCGGCGAGTATTTCCTCGTGACCGGCAGCGGCAAGTACATGCGCAATGTGTCCCTCGAGCCGGAGAAGAACATCGCTCTGATCCAGGTCGACGAGAAGGGCGAGAACTACGGCATCGTCTGGGGCCTCGTCGAAGGTGGCTGTCCGACGAGTGAGCTGCCGACGCACCTCGCAGCGCATGAGCTGAAGAAAAAGATGACGAATGGTCGGAACCGTATCATCTACCATGCGCATCCGACGAACCTCATCGCACTGACGTTCGTGCTGCCGCTCGAGGACAAGGCCTTCACGCGCGAGCTCTGGGAGATGGCGACCGAGGATCCGGTCATATTCCCGGAGGGCATCGGTGTCGTGCCCTGGATGGTCCCGGGCGGCAAGGAGATCGCCGATGCATCGGTGAAGCTCATGGAGAAGTACCGCGTCGTCGTCTGGGCTCATCATGGCCTGTTCGTCTGCGGCGACGATTTCGATGAGGCATTCGGCCTCATGGATACGGTCGAGAAGGCTTCGGAAATCTGCGTGAAAGTCCTGTCGATGGGCGGCAAGAAGCAGACGATTCCGAAGGAAGGCTTCATCCAGCTGGCCAAGGATTTCCATATTGACCTGAACACTGATATTTTGGAGTAAATAGCGAACGCGCCTGATATTATTGTAAGGTTGGTACCCGCCCAAGACCCTCGATGAGATCTTGTCTGAGCGCTATGCCGGTGAGATCGATGAGAATGGCTGGCTGCTCTCGAGCTCTGAGCAGCAGCAGGCACAGCATAGCACGAACTGATTGCTATAGCTGATGATTTAGGAAGGAAGCAATTCGAATGGAACGCATGGCTTGGAAAGCTATCATCAAAGATGGCAAACTCGATGAATATAAATATCGTCACGCTCATATCTGGCCGGAGATGAAGCAGGTCCTCAAAGAGGCTGGCATCACCAATTACTCGATATGGAATGTAGGCAATGAGGTGTTCGGCTACTTCGAGTGTGAGAAGGGCGTCAAATACGCAGAGAAATATCAGGCGGACAGCCCGGTCGTTGACAAGTGGAACGAATACATGAAAGATGTCATGGTCATGGAGATGGATCCGGAGACGGGCGCCCAGCCGAAAATGGAACAGGTGTTCTATCTGGCCTGACCTGATCATTCCCCCTGATAGATAGTAACAATGCAGTCCAAAACGAAAAGCTCGCAGAAAGCCATTGCTTCCCGCGAGCTTTTCCATTTGAGCGATAAAGGAGCTGTAACGAAATACGATGTTGTCAGGCCTAAGCACTCAGTACCGCGGCAGGCATGGCTCCTTCATTGCGCTATTGTAGTTTGGCTAAAAGTAAATTTTTCCCAATGAATAGGTCCCTTGAAAGTACTTAAACGCGCTACGCTTGAACGAAAGTACTTTCCGCGGGATTGTCTGATAGGGAAAAATTTCCTTTCTTGACGCCAAACTACGACGCTCCATTCCGGAGCCATGTCTGCCGCTGCTTTGTCGTTCAGATGCTGGCGGGTATTTCGTTACAGCCCCGAAATTACAGCAGCCGCACATGATTTTCGCTGAGGTATTTTTGCCAGGCCGAGTTTGGTGTAGTATCGGTCACCAGAGTGTCGATATCGCTGAAATCGGCACAGCGCACGAAAGCCGTCTGGTCGAACTTGCTGTGATCGACCAGCATGATGGTATGGCGGGCCTGCTTGATCATGGTTTTCTTGATCTCGCTTTCGCTCTCATTTGACTCCATGATGCCTTTGTCCATGTCGATCGCCTTGCAGCTGATGAGGGCATAGTCGACGTAGTAGCCCTCGAGTGCCTTTATGGCCATGCTGCCGGTCAGGGAGCAGGAGTTGGCCCGCAGGGCGCCGCCGGTGCATATCATTATGAAGGAACTGCTTGTGAAATCGTTCATGAGCTGGATTGAGTTCGTAATGATTGTGATATCCTTGCGGCCGTTGATCTGCTGCAGCAACGTACGACAGGTCGTGCTCGAGTCGACCATGACGGTATCACCGGTTTCGATGAGATTGCTGGCCTTGTGGGCGATGGCGAGCTTGCTCTCGCTGTTGAGTCCGCTGCGCTTCACATAGGAGAGATCTTCGCTCGTGCTGTCAGCGATGATGGCACCGCCATAGCTGCGTCGCAGCAGATTCTGCCCCTCGAGTTTCTCGAGATCGCGACGGATCGTTTCTTCGGTGACCTGATAGAGCTTGGCCAGCTCACTGACATATACCTTGCGTTCAGCAACAAGTTTCTCCATTATTTTTTGGCGGCGTTCGAGTCCGAGCATGATGCCATTACCTCCATTTAGCGCTGTATGTTAATTGGCTTTTGTTATATGCATATTATATAGCTTAAACGGTTTATGTGCAATACAATTAAATATAAACACAGAAAAACAGTACAGTAAAAAGAAAAAATATTTGGTTCACGTTGGATATCCCATAAAACAAAAAACATCGGAGGATATGCCCGAAATCATTGGCAAAATCGTTCAATCGGCGTTATAATATAAGGTACGAAACTTATTAGTAAGGCCTGGTTTAATGACGAGAAGAGAATTTTTACGTAGTATTTTTGGCTTAGGGATCGGTATGGCACTGGCACCCACAGCCTTGCCGCGGGCAGAGGCGACCTGGCAGACGGGCACGGAGTTGCCGGGTGTACAGGTGGTGCCGACGAATCTGTCGTTCCGGGAACTCGAGAACCGGCGCGTCACAGATGCCATCATTGTACATCATATCGGCAATACGAATGCCGACGTATCAGCGGCCACGGTGCACCAGTGGCATCTGGCTAATGGCTGGGCAGGTATCGGCTATCATTATGTCATCCGCAAAGATGGTACGATCGAGCAGGGACGTCCGCTGTCGGCAGTAGGCGCGCATTGCTATGGCCAGAACTGGCACACGGTAGGAATAAATATAGTAGGAGACTTCGAGGTGGCGCAGCCGAATGAAGCGCAGATGCAGTCGGCTGCCCGGCTCATCGCCGGCCTCTGTGCTTTTTACGGCTTCGCACCTACCCACCGCACGGTATTCGGTCATCGAGATTTCAATGCGACAGCCTGCCCGGGAGAGAATCTGTATCACCGACTGGGCGAGCTCATCGATAGCAGTGCAGCTGTATTTGGTACGGTGGGACCGAGGACGGCTGACGGCGATAACAGTTTCGCTCCGACGGATATGCCGGCCAGCAAGGGGCGTGCTCCGCAGCGCACCGATCAGGCGGGAAAGACGGCTGGACAGGCCGGGCGGCCGCTGCATCAGCATCTAGGGAAGTGAGTATATGCGTTACCGATGGTTCGTTGATGATGAGGAAGAGCAGCTTGACGATATGGGGCGTCCGCTGAGCCGGGCTGCCCACGATGAAGCACTTCATCCACAGGAGAAGAAGGGGTTCACGCGCGGCGAGCGGGCCAGCATCGTATTGGCGACGCTTATCATCCTTTACGGCCTCGGGACGGCCGATGTGCCGCTTGTGATATTCTGTGCGGCGTACCTGCTGTTCATCCTGCGGCCGCTGGCCCGCAAAGTATTCAAGGAAAACGGCGAATCTGTCAGCAATGCCATGAAGGGATGCGCGATCGCGCTGTTCATAGGAGCTTTTCTGATGACTCTAATGCTTTGATTAGCAAGGGGCCATCTTATTTTTTTAACAAAATTACGAAAAATATCGTAAAATATCGGACATATGGTACAGAGCTTGAAGGGAAATTGAAGCTTATGGCGAATTAAAACAATAAGAATAAAGTAGCGAAAGCAGTTTTCTGGCTTTTGAGGGATGCCGGGAGCTGCGGTTCATACAAGGGGGACTTATCATGAGTAAGACAGAATGCCTGGCGATGATATTGGCCGGCGGACAGGGCAGCCGGCTGCGGGCGCTGACGAAGAAGATCGCTAAGCCGGCAGTGCCGTTTGGTGGTAAGTATCGCATCATCGATTTCCCACTGTCGAATTGTGCAAATTCCGGCATCGACAAGGTCGGCGTACTGACGCAGTATCGTCCGCTGGAACTGCATAATTATCTCGCCTCGGGCAGTGCCTGGGATCTCGACACGAAGAATGGTGGTGTGTTCATACTGCCACCGTATGCTCGTGAGAAGGGGGCAGACTGGTATCGCGGCACGGCTGACGCGATCTATCAGAATCTGAATTTCATCGACCTCTACGATCCTGACTATGTACTCGTGCTGTCGGGCGATCACATCTATACGATGGATTACTCCTGGATGCTTGAGGCACATAAGAAGGCCAAGGCTGATGCCACCATCGGCGTATTCGAAGTTCCCTGGGAGGAGGCACCGCGCTTCGGTATCATGAATACCGATAAAGACGGCCGCATCAATGAATTTGAGGAGAAGCCGGCAAAGCCGAAGAGCAATCTGGCCTCGATGGGCATCTATATCTTCAATAAAGATGTACTCGAGAAATATCTGCTTGACGATGCGAAAGATGAGACGTCGAGCCACGATTTCGGCAAGAATATCATTCCGAAGATGCTGGCGGATAAGAAACGGCTCTACTCCTATGCTTTCGAGGGCTATTGGAAGGATGTCGGCACGATCGAGAGCCTCTGGCAGGCGAATATGGACCTGCTGCAGGATGAGCCGCCGTTCGACCTCAATGGCGAGTGGAAGATCTATTCCTCGAATCCGTCCATGCCGCCGCACTATGTGGGACCCGAGGCCAAAGTCAAGAAATCCATGATCAGCGAAGGCTCCATGATACTCGGCGAGGTCTACAATTCGGTCATATTCCCGGGTGTGAAGGTCGGCAAGGGTGCCAAGGTCACGAATTCGGTCATCATGCCGAACACGGTCATCGGCGATGGTGCTGTCGTTGATTACTCCATACTGGCCCAGAATGTGAAAGTGGAGCCGGGGGCCAAGGTGACAGGTGAGCTCGGCACCATAACCGTAATCGCTGATGGTGAGAAGGTCAGCGCCGAAGATAGCAGCAAGCGAGTGGGCTGAGACCAGGGCGGATACCGCTGGTGATAGTCCGTTAGAACGGAGTGGATAAAATTGAAGACTGTAATGGGTATCATAAACCTGCAGGAAGATAACAGCCTGATTCGTGAACTGACCGAGCAGCGGGCCGTGGAGTCAATCCCGTTCGCCGGGCGTTATCGTCTGATTGATTTTGCTTTGTCGAGCATGGTCAATTCCGGCATCCAGAATGTCGGCGTGATGCTGCCGGAAAAGGGGCGTTCCGTACTTGACCACCTGCGCTCCGGCAAGGATTGGGATCTGGCCCGCCGGCATGATGGCCTGTTCTACCTGCCTCCGCATCAGGAGGAGCACACGAAGCACCGCGGCGACCTGAAGAATTTCTATTACAATATCGATTTCTTCAATCACAGCAGTCAGGAATACGTGCTGCTGGCCAGCGGCTCGTTCGTCTACAATATGGATTTCAATGAGCTGCTGCGGTTCCATCAGAATACGGGAGCCGATATGACGCTCGTTTATCATACGGCGAACGGCGAGACGACTGGTACGAACATCGTGCTCGAGACGGAGGAGAACGGCCTCGTCTCGGATATCGCGGAGCGCTCGGCCGTATATGATGGCTCGAAGGTCGCGATGGGACTGGCCATCATGAAGAAGGAAGTATTCGTCGATATGATACGCGATACCTACGAGCATGGCGGCACGGACCTGCAGCTCGATGGCATATTGCGACGCGCTTCGCAGTACAATATATACGGCTATGAGCACGATGGTTATGTCGCGCATATCGATTCGACGGGAGCCTACTACAAGGCCAGCATGGATATGCTGAAGCCCGAGGTGTGGACCGAGTTGTTCATGGGCGAGAACCGCATCGAGACCAAGGTCAAGGACGAGGTGCCGGTGCAGTACAAGGAGACCGCCGAGGTCAATAATTCCCTGATCGCGAATGGCTGCGTTGTGCGCGGCGAGGTCGAAAACAGCATCCTCTTCCGCGGCGTCAAGGTAGGCAAAGACGTCAAGATCCGCAATTCCATCATCATGCAGAAGTGCGATATACAGGATGGCTCGCTCATCGAGAATGTTATTTGTGATAAGAATGTAGTGATAACGCGGGAGAAATGGCTCAAGGGTGCAGATAACTACCCCCTGATCGTCACGAAGAACGTAGTTATCTGATCAGTTAGTGTCGGGCCGCTGTGCTGGCAGGGAGCTATGGAGCTTTGAGTACAGCGGCCCTGTTATTTTCCCAGCGGTAGATTACCGCGTTGCTTTACAAAGGGGAGTGGCTTTTTTGGCTAGAGAAAAGAGAACTGCGAATAAGAAGGTAGACCGCGAATTTGAGAAGCTGAAGGAAAATATAAAGCAGCGTTTCGTGTCGTCAGCCCATATCATGTGGGGACGCGATATATCGGAGCTGACGTCTAACGAGATATATCAGACGGTAGCTGCGGTAGCGAAGCAGTTCATATCCGACAACTGGATCAAGACGAACAGAACATATATGGAGCGTCAGGAGAAGCAGATCTATTATTTCTCCATCGAATTCCTTATCGGCCGCCTGCTGAAGTCGAATCTCATCAATTTGGGCATCGAGGAGGCTGTCAGCGAGGTTCTCGAGGGTTTCCATCTGGACCTGACGAAGACATTCGAGGAGGAGCCGGATGCCGGCCTCGGCAATGGCGGCCTCGGACGCCTCGCCGCCTGCTTCATCGACTCGATGGCTGCCCAGCGCCTGCCGGGCCATGGCTGCAGCATCCGCTATCAGTACGGCCTGTTCGAGCAGAAGATCATCAATGGCAACCAGGTCGAGATACCGGATAACTGGCTCAAGAACGGCTTCGCCTGGGAGTATCGCAAGCCGGATAAGTCCATCGAGGTCAAGTTCAATGGCAATGCCTACATGAAGAAGCAGCCGGACGGCAGCCTCAAGCTCGTCTACGAGAATCCGATGACGGTCATGGCTGTGCCGTACGATGTGCCGATCGTGGGCTACCACAACAGCACGGTCAATACGCTGCGTCTCTGGAATGCCGAGGTCAACCGTGATTTCTCGGACTATGGCTATCTGACGCAGGAGCAGATCCAGCAGAAACATCAGTACCGTGACTTCGTCGAGAGCATCACGACGTCGCTCTATCCGGATGACAGCACCTATGAGGGGCGCCGCATGCGCCTGATCCAGGAGTACTTCCTCGTATCGGCCGGTGTGCAGAGCATCGTGCGCCATTACAAGAAGACGGGCATGGATATCCATACGTTCGATCAGAAGATCGCTATCCATATCAACGATACGCATCCGGCTACGGCGGTGGCTGAGCTCATGCGCATCCTCATTGATGAGGAGGGCCTCGAGTGGGATGAGGCCTGGGATATCACGCGCAAGACCATCGCCTACACGAACCATACGATCATGCCGGAGGCATTGGAGAAATGGCCGATCGACGTATTCAAATCGCTGCTGCCGCGTATATACATGATCATCGATGAGATCAACCGCCGCTGGCTCGAGGAGGTGCGCGAGCGCTATCCGAACAACGAGGATAAAGTGCATGCGATGTCCATCATCCAGGATGGCATGGTGCATATGGCACGCCTGGCTGTCGTCGGCAGCCACAGCGTCAATGGTGTGGCCCGCATCCATACCGAGATTCTGAAGGAAACGACGCTTCATGATTTCTATGAATATGCGCCGCGCATGTTCAACAACAAGACGAACGGCGTCACGCATCGCCGCTGGCTCATGGGCGCGAACCCGGCGCTGTCCGACCTCATCGATGATACGATCGGCACGCGGCGTTGGCATCGCTACCCGGAGGGGCTCGGCATGCTCAACGATTACGTCGACGACAAGCCTTTCCTCGCCAAGCTGCGCGATGTCAAGAAAATCCGCAAAGAAGCGCTGGCTGCCTATGTCAAGGAGCATAATGACGGCCTCATCGTCAATCCGAATACGATATTCGATATCCAGGTCAAGCGCATCCATTCCTATAAGCGCCAGCTCATGAACATCCTGCACATCATGTGGCAGTATGATCAGCTCAAGAACAACAGCAGCTACAAGATGACGCCGACGACGTATTTCTTCGGCGGCAAGGCAGCACCGGGCTACTACATCGCGAAGGAGACGATCCGCCTCATCAACGCAGTCGCAGCCAAAGTCAATGCCGATAAGGCGACGAATGACATGCTGAAGGTCGTGTTCATCGAGAACTTCGGCGTATCCATCGGCGAGATCGTCTATCCGGCTGCTGATGTCAGCGAGCAGATATCGACGGCTTCGAAGGAAGCTTCGGGCACAGGCAACATGAAGTTCATGATGAACGGCGCGATAACGCTCGGCACGATGGACGGTGCCAATGTCGAGATCCGCGATGCGGTCGGCGGCGATGACCACTGCGTCATCTTCGGACTGCGCGCTGAGGAAGTCCTGAACTACTACGCTCATGGCGGGTATTCGGCCTGGGATGAGTACAACAGCAACCCGAATGTCCGGACGGTGTTGAACCAGCTCACGGATGGCACGTATGGCAACTTCCAGTCGCTGTTCGACTATCTGATCCATGAGAACGATGAGTTCTTCATCCTGAAGGATTTCAACTCCTATGCCGAGGCGCATCAGGAGATATATCGTCGCTATGCCAACATGCTGGGCTGGATGAAGTCGTCGGCCATGAATATCGCCAATTCCGGTGTATTCTCGTCCGATCGTACCATCACCGAGTACGCCAATGAGATATGGAATGTGCGCCCAGTCCTGATTTCCTGAGCCGGACCTGACTGAGGGGGATATACAGGCAAGGCCATGACAGGGGGGTAAAAATTGAAAACATCAGCATTGAGTGAATACGACCTGTATTTGTTCCACCAAGGAACGAACTATCATGCCTATGAATTGCTTGGAGCGCATTTCATCGAGCAGGATGGCCAGCAGGGCGTCAGATTCGCGGTCTGGGCACCGCATGCCAAGTCGATCAGCGTGGTCGGAGATTTCAATAAATGGGATACGCGCGTGAATCCGATGACGAAGGTCAGCGATGGCGAGATATGGCAGGTATTCATCCCGGGGCTCGAGTCGGGGACTGTGTACAAATATGCGATCGAGCCGCAATGGGGCGGCCCGCGCATCATGAAAGCCGATCCGTACGGATTCTATGCGGAGAAGAAACCAGCGACAGCCTCGCGCCTCTATGAACTTGGCAACTATAGCTGGCAGGATGATGCCTGGCGGCAGAAGCAGGATCAGCAGTCGAGCTATGATCAGCCCATGCTGATCTATGAGATGCATGCCGGCTCCTGGCGCCGCAATGCCGAGGGCGAGTATCTGAGCTATCGCGAGCTGGCTGACCAATTGATTGATTATGTCAAGGATATGCACTATACGCATATCGAGTTCATGCCGCTTTGCGAGCATCCGTTCGACGGCTCCTGGGGCTACCAGGCGACGGGATACTATGCCGTGACGAGTCGCTATGGCACGCCGGATGACTTCCGCTATCTCGTGGATAAGGCGCATCAGAACGGCATCGGCATCATCATGGACTGGGTGCCGGGCCATTTTTGCAAAGATGAGCAGGGGCTGCGCCATTTCGACGGCATGACGCTCTATGAGTCGGATAACGAGCAGCGCGCGGAGAACTGGGAATGGGGTACGACGAATTTCGACTATGGTCGCACGGAGGTGCAGAGCTTCCTGATATCGAACGCCATGTTCTGGTTCGAGGAGTTCCATATTGACGGGCTGCGCATCGATGCGGTTGCGAATATGCTCTATCTGAACTATGGCCGCAAAGAAGGCGAGTGGACGCCGAACAAATATGGCGACACGGGCAATCTCGAGGCGATGGACTTCATCCGTAAGCTCAACGAAGCCGTGTTCAAATATCATCCGAAGGCGCTCATGATTGCGGAGGAATCCACCGACTGGCCGCTCATATCGAAGCCGGTCTACATGGGCGGCATGGGCTTCAACTACAAGTGGAACATGGGCTGGATGAACGACATGCTCAAGTACATGTCGCTCGATCCGATCTATCGCAAATGGAATCATGACAAGGTCACGTTCTCGTTCATGTATGCGTTCTCGGAGAATTTCGTGCTGCCGCTGTCGCATGACGAGGTCGTGCACGGCAAATGCTCGCTCATCAGCAAGATGCCAGGTGACTATTGGCAGAAGTTCGCCGGTCTGCGCACGTTCTTCGGCTACTGGATGGCGCATCCGGGCAAGAAGCTGCTGTTCATGGGCGGCGAATTCGGCCAGTTCATCGAATGGAACTATGATGACAGCCTCGACTGGCACCTCGTCCAGCAGTACCCCATGCACACGAAGATGCTCGAGTACAGCCGGGCTCTCAACAAATTCTACTGCGACAACAAGGTTCTCTGGCAGGTGGATTTCGATTGGAATGGCTTCCAGTGGATCGATTGCAATGATAACGAGAACAGTGTCGTGTCCTTCATCCGCAAGGCCGAGGATGGCGATGATTTCTTGATCATCGTCAGCAACTTCACGCCCGAGGTGCGGCACGGCTATCGCATCGGCGTGCCGATGCTTGGCGAATACGTCGAGGTGTTCAACTCGGATGCCGAGGAGTTCGGCGGCAGCGGCGTGCTCAATGAGGGAGCGCTGGTCAGCCAGCCAGTGCCCTGGCATAACCGGGAGCAGTCCATAGAGATCACGGTTCCGCCGTTGGCCACTATATATATACGCCACAAGGGGAAGCCGGCGGAAAAATAAATATGAATATCAGACGGTGCGACCGGGAACGGTCGTAGGGTCTTTACGGAAAAACAGTTTTCGTGTGCAAAGAGGGAGGAATCTTTCCATGAAGGTATTATATGTAGCTTCGGAAGCAGTACCATTTGCTAAGACAGGCGGTTTGGCTGATGTAGCTGGCTCCCTGCCTAAGGCACTGGTAGAGGCAGGCGTCGACGCGCGCGTCATCATGCCGAAATATGGCAAGATACCCGAAGAGTATCGCAACGCGATGGAGCACGTCTACGATGGGACGCTGCCGGTAGCCTGGCGTGAGAAATATGTGGGCATCGATAAATACGAGTTGAATGGCGTGACATTCTACTTCGTCGACAATCAGGAGTATTTCAATCGCGAGGGCTTCTACGGCTATGATGACGATGCCGAGCGTTTCTCATTCTTCAGCCGGGCAGTGCTCAATCTGCTGCCGGCGCTGGATTTCTGGCCGGATGTCATCAATGCTAACGACTGGCATGCGGGCCTCGTGCCGGTCCTGCTGAAGCTCGAGCATATGGGCGATGAGCGCTATGAGCGCATCAAGACGGTCTACACGATCCACAACCTGAAATATCAGGGCATATTCCCGAAGGACGTCATGAGCGACGTGCTCGGCCTCGACTGGAAATACTTCAACAACGGCGACCTCGAGTTCTATGATGCGGTGAACTTCATGAAGGGCGGCCTGACCTACGCCGACTATATCACGACAGTATCGAAGACCTATGCGCAGGAGATCCAGTATGAGTATTTCGGCGAGCACCTTGACGGCCTGCTGCGCAAGCGCAGTGACAGCCTGTTCGGTATCGTGAACGGCCTCGATTACGATGTCTACAATCCGCGCACGGATGAGAATATCTATGAGACCTACGATATCGACTCGGTCGATCGCAAGATTGACAACAAGGTCAGCCTGCAGCGCGAGCTCGGACTGCCCGAGAACCGCAAGGTCCCGGTCGTGGCGCTCGTGTCGCGCCTCGTCGAGGCCAAGGGCATGGATCTCCTCGTGCGCATGCTCGATGAGATACTGCAGCATGAGGATATCCAGTTCGTACTGCTGGGCACCGGAGACAAGGTGTACGAGGACTGGTTCAAGGGCCTGGCCTGGCGCTTCCCGCGCAAGGTCTCGGTCAATATCAAATTCTCGAACCGGCTGGCGCAGTGCATCTATGCCGGCGCCGATATATTCCTGATGCCGTCGAACTACGAGCCGTGCGGCATCGGCCAGCTCATAGCGCTGCGCTATGGTACGATACCGGTCGTGCGCAAGACCGGCGGCCTGAGCGATACAGTCATCCCCTACAGCAAGTACACGGAGCAGGGCAATGGCTTCGTATTCGAGAACTACAACGCCCATGAGATGATGGCCACGCTGCGGCGTGCATTGTCGCATTACGGCAACTATGCAGTATGGAAGCAGATCATGCGGAATGCCATGACCTCAGACTACAGCTGGAATGAGTCGGCCCGCGAGTACATACGGCTCTATGAGCAGCTGCTGGGGAAGAAGGCAGAGTAAGGAGAAGGCCGGGAGTAGAAAGGGAAGGCATATGCTGGATAACTCACAAATAGAGCATGATTCGCAGAAAAGTTATTTCCGTCTGCCCGTGGGTGCAGCTGAGGCCGACAGCATGGTGAAGCTCGGGTTGCGCATAACGACGCACGAGGAGATCAAGCAGGTGCTGTTGCGGCTCTGGGTGGATAATGCCGAAAAGCTCGTACCGATGCACGACCGCCTGGACAAGGGCGAAGCTGTACCGACGAGCGAAAATCATTTCTATGTGGCCCATGTCCACACGCCGGAGTGCGGGACGCTCGTTTGGTATTATTTCATCGTCACGCTGGCTGATGGTACGATATACTATGGCAACAATGCGGAGCAGTGGGGCGGCCGCGGGGCTATATACGACCATGTGCCGCCGTCGTTCCAGCTCACGGTATATGACCGCGGCGCGCGCACGCCGGACTGGTTCAAGCATGCCGTCATGTATCAGATATTCCCGGATCGCTTCTACCGGTCCGGCAGCGAGATCATTCCGAAAAAGGGCGCCGTATATCATGCGTGCTGGCAGGATGATCCCTGCTACTACAAGGATCCGGATACGAAGGAGATCGTAGCCTACGATTTCTTTGGCGGCAATCTGAAGGGCATCGAGCAGAAGCTCGGCTATCTGGATGACCTCGGTATCGATACCATCTATCTGAATCCGGTGTTCGAGTCGGAGAGCAATCATCACTATGATACGGGCGACTACAAGAAAATCGATCCGATTCTCGGCACGAATGAGGATTTTCATGAGCTCGTGCAGGCAGCGAAGAAGCGCGGCATGCATATCATCCTCGATGGCGTCTTCAGCCATACGGGCAGCAACAGCCGCTATTTCAACCGCTATGGCCAGTATGATACCATCGGCGCCTATCAGGCGAAGGATTCTCCGTACTACGAATGGTATAATTTCCGCAATTTCCCGAATGACTATGAGTGCTGGTGGAACTTCGATACGCTGCCTGATGTGAAGGAAACGACGCCGTCCTATATGGATTTCATCATCCGCGATAAGGACAGCGTGCTGCATCACTGGATGAAAGAGGGCATTGCCGGCTGGCGCCTCGACGTCATCGACGAGCTGCCGGCCGAGTTTTCGCAAACATTCTTCAAAGAGCTCAAGGCCACCGATCCCGATGCGGTCATGATCGGCGAGGTCTGGGAGGATGCCTCGAACAAAGTCGCCTATGGCATCCAGCGGCAATATCTCTGCGGGCATGAGATGGATTCGGCGATGAACTATCCGTTCCGCGATATATTGTTCGACTATCTGCTCGGCCATATCGATGCCCATACGGCGATGCGCCGGTTCGAATCGCTGCGTGAGAACTATCCGCGTGAGAATTTCTATGCGATGATGAACCTCATCGGCAGCCACGATGTGCAGCGGGCGATCACGCTGCTCGGCGAGGCACCCTACTACGACGGCATGTCGGCCATCGAGCAGTCCCGCTATCGGCTCGACAGCGACCACTACAATCTGGGCCTCGGGCGGCTGCTCATGGCTGCCTTGTGGCAGATGACTTATCCGGGCGTGCCCAGCATCTACTATGGTGATGAAATCGCCATGCAGGGCTTCAAGGATCCCTATAACCGCCGGCCCTACGACTGGGAGCATGGCGATAGCTACGTCCAGGACTGGTACCGGAAGATGATAAAGCTGCGCAAGGATCATGTGGCTCTGCAGACCGGCGAGCTGCTGCCGCTCTATGCGGATGACGGCGATGTCATCGCTTATGCGCGGCGCACGCGCGAGGGAGTTGATGCCTTCGGTCAGCCTGCCGATGATGATATATTCATCATCGCGTTCAACCGCAATGTCACTGAGGAGCGCACGATCACGCTCGATGTCAGCGATTTTGCCGAGGGCGTGTTCTTCGACCCGTTCTACCCAGATCGGGAGACGTCCGTCGTGCGCGGCAAGCTGACGCTGCAGCTGAAACCGCTGCGCGGACAGGTACTGGAGCAGAAGCATGAGGCTCCGCATTATGCGCGTCAGGCCGGCGTGCTGCTGCATCCGACCTCCCTGCCGTCGAAATACGGCTGTGGCGACCTCGGCAAGACGGCCTACCGCTTCATCGACTGGCTGGCATCCGCTGGTCAGAGCGTCTGGCAGATACTGCCGCTCGGACCGGTGGGCTTCGGCTATTCCCCGTATCAGTCGCCTTCGGCCTTTGCCGGTAACACGCTGCTTATAGATATCGATGAGCTGATCGAGCAGGGCTGGCTCAAGGAGAGCGAGGCCCGGCTGCCATTCGCCATCAATACGGAACGGGTGGACTTCGACCGCGTGGCGGCTTTCAAGGAGAAATGCCTGCGCAAGGCGTATGTGAAATTCGCCAAGGTGGCAGCCCGCAATGGCGATTATCAGGCGTTCATCGAGCAGGATGCTTACTGGTTGGATGACTATGCGCTGTTCATGGCCGCGCATCGTGAGTTCAAGGGCGGCGATTGGACGACATGGCCGGAGCCCATCCGGAAACGCGAGCCCCGGGCACTGGCCAAGCTGCGCACTCGCCTGGCCGATGGCATCGGCTTTGTGAAATTCACGCAGTATCTGTTCCATGAGCAGTGGGAGCGCCTGCACGCCTATGCCAAGGCTCGTGGCATCCGCATACTCGGCGATATCCCGATATTCCTCGCTCAGGATAGTGCTGATGTCTGGGTCAATCAGTCATTGTTCGATCTGAATGAGGATGGGACGCCGCACACGGTGGCTGGCGTACCGCCAGATTATTTCAGCGCCACGGGACAGCTTTGGGGCAACCCGCAGTATGACTGGAAAGCTATGCGTCAGGATGGCTATGCCTGGTGGAAACTGCGGCTGAAGAAACTGCTGGAGCTCGTGGATATGGTGCGCATCGACCATTTCCGCGGCTTCGAGTCCTATTGGGAGATTCCGGGCGGTGCCGATACGGCCATGGGCGGTACGTGGCGGCCGGGACCGGGGCTGGATTTCTTCAAGGCCCTGAAGCAGGAACTCGGCGATCTGCCCATCGTAGCCGAGGATCTCGGCATCATCACTGATGCGGTCGAGCAGCTGCGGTCCGACTGCGGCTTCCCGGGCATGAAGGTGTTGCAGTTCATGCTTCATTTCGGTGATATGGGACGGTTCGGCTTCGTGGCACCGGAGAACAGCGTCATCTATACCGGTACGCATGATAACAATACGACGGTGGGATGGTATGAGCAGGATATCGACGAGGTGACGCGGGCGGCACTGGCAGATATGCTGCATGCCGATATCGATTCGCCGCGTGCAATCGACCGTGCGCTCGTCGAGTATGCCTACGCCTCCGAGGCGCGTCTGGCCATCATCCCGATGCAGGACGTGCTGGGACTCGATGCTACGGCCCGCATGAATGCGCCTGGCACGGTAGGCGGCAACTGGTCCTGGTGCCTCAAGAAAGACTGGGCTCAGACAGCTGACGCAGCCTGGCTGCAGGGACTGGCGCGCAAGTACGGCCGCAGCGGTCGTGCTGTGGCTGGGAAATAATGTCTGTTTATCCATAAATGAAGGAGGACGATAGGGTATGTTTAAACCTCATAAACTGGCAATATTGGGATTAGGTCATGTCGGATCAGCAGTGCTGGCTCGGGCCATCGGCTTCGAGATGGCGGCTGAGATCGTCTGCATCGATAAGGATCCCCATGTGGCGCATGGGGAGGCACTCGATGCCATGCATTCGCTGCCCTGCAGCTATACGCCGAGTACGCATGTATATTCGGGCGGCTTCGAGGAGCTGAAGGATGCTGACGTCATCATATGCGCAGCTGGACCTAGTATCATGCCTGGCAACCACGATCGCCTGACGCTGGCCAAGAACAATATCGCGGTCATGCGCGAGATCATGGGAGAGGTTGTGCGCTATACCCGTGATGCTATCTTCATCATGATAACGAATCCGCTCGATGTCATGACGTATGTAGCGGCGACGGAGTTCGATTATCCGCGCGGACGCCTGTTCGGTACCGGTACGACGCTCGAGACCTTGCGCTTCAAGAGCATATTGGCGCGCCATTATCATGTGGATGCGACCGATGTGCAGGGCTACATGCTCGGCGAGCATGGCAACTCGGCCTTCCCGGCCTGGAGCTCGGTGGGCATCGGCGGAATCCCCTTGGCCGACCTCGATGAATTCTTCGAGCATGAGGGGCCGCTGGACAAGGCAGCCGTGGCCGATGAGGTCGTACAGACGGCCTATGATGTGCTCGAGTCGAAGGGCTGGACGAATACCGGTATCGCTATGGGCGCCTGCCGCCTGGCACGGGCCGTGTTCTTTGATGAGCATGCAGTGCTGCCGGTCTCGCTGCCGTTTACCGGCGAGTATGGCCTGCACGATGTATCGCTGTCGCTGCCGAGCGTCATCGGCGCACAGGGCGTACTGCGCCGTCTGCCGATTCATCTGACCGATGAAGAACTCGAGCTTTTGCAGAAGAGTGCGGACAGCGTCAAAGAGGTCTTGCGAGCGAATGGCCTGATCAAATAACCACAGGGATATACCGCAGCCGCATCAGGAGCGATTCGTGCTCCTGATGCGGCTTTTTATTGCTCCATTTCGGAAAAACTTGCATAGCGGGACGATGTCTTGTAAAATAGAGTTAATGGTATTCCTGTCGAAGGATGAAAACGGATATCACATAAAAGCTGGGAGGCGTGGTTTTGCAGAAACAAACGACGATAGCTCATGAGGTGAGCTACTCGGGAATAGGGCTGCATTCCGGACTCGAGGTCCATATGAAGCTCTTGCCGGCTCCGGAGAATACGGGGCTGATATTCGTGCGCACTGATTTGCCCGGACAGCCGTGCATCGCGGCTCAGGCCCGGAATGTCGCGGCGACGGTCAGAGCTACGACCATAGAGGAGAACGGGGCAAAGGTGTTCACAATCGAACATCTCATGAGTGCTTTGCATATCGCTGGTATCGATAACTGCCGCATCGAGATGGATGCAGAGGAGCCGCCGGTCGCTGATGGCTGCTCGGAGACGTTCTATCGTCTGCTGCTCGAGGCCGGCGTAAGCGAGCAGGAGGCACCGCGTCATATCATAGAGATCGACCGCGTCTACCGCATCGATGATGATGAACACCGGCGCTTCGTCATGGTGGTGCCGTACGATGGCTTCCGCGTGACGTTCACTTCGTTGAATCCTCATGCGCTCGTCGGGCTGCAGTTCGAGGATTTCCATATTGATAGCGACACCTACCTGCGGGAGATCGCACCGGCGCGCACGATCGCCTATGAGAAGGAGATCGAGGCGCTGCGCCAGATGGGACTCGGCCGCGGTGGCACGCTCGAGAATGTCATCGTCTACAACGATGAGAAATGGCTGAACAAGCTGCGCTATGAGGACGAGCTCGTGCGTCACAAGATCCTCGACGTCATTGGCGACCTGCGACTGGCCGGCCCCATACGCGGCCATGTCATCGCTGTGGCTTCGGGGCATGCTCTGAATACGCAGCTGGCCAGGAAGATAGCCGATGCGCTCGGCTGATACGTTGCTGTTTATCAGCGGCCGCCAAGTGTCGTATAGTCCGGCGGCCACGCCGATACATCATAACTAAACCAGGAATTTATATAAGCGAATTAGTGAAAGAGGGATAATCATGGTCCTGGACATCAATGAGATTCAAAAGATATTGCCGCATCGCCCGCCGATGCTGCTTGTCGATCGCATCACGGAGATCGAGCCGTTTCAATCAGCTACGGGCATAAAGAATATCACGATGATGGAGCCGCAGTTCCGCGGACATTTCCCGGGACATCCGATCATGCCGGGCGTGCTCATCCTCGAGGCGATGGCTCAGGTCGGTGGCGTCGCTATGCTTTACCCGGAGGAGAATCGCGGCAAGATCGCGCTGTTCGGTGGCATGGAGCATGTGAAATTCAAGCGGCCGGTCGTCCCTGGCGATCAGCTCGTGACGAAAGCTCAGCTCGTGCGCGTGCGCGGCAATTTCGGCCTGCTGCATTGCGACGGCTATGTCGATGACCAGCTTGTTGCCTCGGCTGATTTCAAATTCGCCTTAAAAGATGGCGAAAATCTGTGATAAATACTGATATTGGCAAGAAAAAAGGAGCTATTCTTTGCTCATCCCTTATAAAGCTTGATTTTGCTTGTATATGAGTTGCGAGATTTATGCGATAGGGCTGGAATATAATATATAGATAAAAGATAAGCAAAGACAAGCGAAAACCGTCATAAAGCTTCGCTGCGCGAAGCCGCAGGCGGGATGATATATGGAGGGTATAGAAATGAGCAGTGAGAACAAGGTCATTGCCTATATACATGATACAGCTGTCATCGCGCCGGGAGCGCGCATAGGCAAGAACGTCGAGATCGGACCGTATGCGGTCATCGGTGAGCATGTGGAGATTGGTGATGGCACCATCATCGGACCACATGCCGTCATCACCGGCTGGACGCAGATCGGTAAGGAATGCCATATCTATCAGGGGGCTTCCATCGGTGAGGAGCCGCAGGATCTGAAGTTCAAGGGCGAGAAGAGCTACACGTTCATCGGCGATCGCACGAAGATACGCGAGTGCGCTACGGTGCATCGCGCTACGGGCGAGGGCGAGGAAACGCGCATCGGCAACGATTGCCTGCTCATGGCGTACACCCATGTCGCGCATAACTGCGTCCTGGGCAACAACGTCATCATGAGCAATGCGGCGATGATCGCTGGTCACGCCGTGGTCGAGGATCGTGCGGTCATCGGTGGCATGGCTGGCGTGCATCAGTTCGTCAAGATCGGCCGCAATGCCATGGTCGGCGGCATGTCGAAGCTCGTGCAGGATGTCGTGCCGTTCACGATCGTTGATGGCCGTCCGGCCAAGGTCGTGGGCCTGAACAGCGTCGGCATATCGCGTGCCGGTATCAAGCTCGAGTCGCGCCGTCGCATCAAGCAGGCGTACAAGATCCTTTATCGCTCGGGATTGTCGCTGCCGCAGGCAATCGCTGTCATCGAGCAGGAGGTCGATTCCTGCGAAGAGGTCGAGCATTTCCTGCGCTTCCTGCGCAATGCGGAGCGCGGTATATGCCGTGAGCGTCGCGAGAATGACTGAGTATCGCATTGATTGAGAGATATATGATCCAGCTGGGTCATCATAGTATGCAAAAGGCAGCCTCATGGCTGCCTTTTGCGGGAAAATGGAGGATATCCGAATGGAAAAGATAGGACTGCTGGCCGGTGTAGGACGTCTGCCGGTGGAGTGCGCGCGGGCTGCGCGGGCCGTGGGCTACGAGGTGGTGGCAGTTGCACTGCTGCCTGACACGGACCCGGAGCTGGACACGGCGGCGAACAGCTGCGAACACATAAGCATCGCCCAGTTCGACAGCATCATCCAGTATCTGAAGCAGCAGCAGGTGACGAAAGTGACGATGATCGGCAAGGTCACGAAGGAATTGCTGTTCAGCGGCCCGAAACCTGATGCCCGCCTCATGGGTCTGCTCATGAGCCTGCCGGATCACAAAGATGATACCATCATGATGATGTTCGTGCGCGAGCTGGCCAAGGAGGGCATACAGGCCTTCGACCAGACGATGATGATACGTCCGCTCATGCCGCATCATGGCGTCATATCGAAGCGCGAGCCGACGGAGGCCGAGCGTCAGGATATGGAGTTCGGATTCCGCATCGCGAAGGAGCTCGGGCGCCTCGATATCGGTCAGACGGTCGTGGTGAAGGATAAGGCGGTCATGGCGCTCGAGGCCATAGAGGGTACGGACGCCTGCATCCGGCGCGGCGGTGAGCTCGCGCATGGCGGTGCGGTCGTAGCCAAGGTCGCAAAGCCGCAGCAGGACAATCGCTTCGATGTGCCGACCGTAGGCATGAATACGCTGGAGACGATGGCATCTGTAGGAGCGAAGGCTCTGGCCATCGAGGCAGACAAGACGCTGCTTGTTGAGCGCGAGAAGGTCGTGCGCTTCGCAGAGGAGCACGATATAACCATAGTGGCGATGTAAGATAGTTCGCAATGCGGGGATACGGAGCTGTGGACAAAATGATTCTTCATTTTTTCACAGCCCCTTTTTTATTGAAGGCCGGCTGACCGCAAAAAAATCGGCGCAAAACGGCAAAGTATAGTATAATGTATAGGATAATGGCTTTATTATGCGGCCAGGGTTGGTCAGGAGGTCAGGATATGAAGATAATGTTGTCAGCGGGAGAGGTTTCAGGCGACCTGCATGGCGCCAGCCTGGCCCGGGCTATCCTGACGCAGGAGCCGGCAACGGAGCTCGTTGGATTTGGCGGGCAGAACATGGCGGCGGCCGGCGTGCGGCTGGCAGCTGATATGGCCAGCTATAACGTCATGGGCATCAGCGAGGTGCTGAAGAATCTGCGGCGCCTGGCCCGGTTGCTCGACCAGCTGACGGAATTCATGCGGCAGGAGCGGCCGGATCTGCTCGTGCTGATCGATTATCCTGATTTCAATTGGCGACTGGCAAAAAGGGCCAAGGCGCTTGGCGTGCCGGTATTCTCCTACATACCGCCCTCAGCCTGGGCCTGGCGCAAGGGCCGGGCGCGCAAATGCGCGCGCCTTGCCGATGAGTTCGTGGCGATATTCCCGCATGAGCTGCCGGTTTATGAGGCAGCGGGGGCGAATATATCGTTCGTAGGCAATCCACTCGTAGATACGGTGCAGCCCGAGATGCCACTAGAGGAAGCACGGCTGCATTTCGGCCTGCAGGAGCAGGAGCATGCCGTGCTGCTGTTGCCGGGCAGCCGCCGTCAGGAGATCGAGCTGCTGCTGCCAGCGATGCTCGAAGCTGTGCATATATTGCTGCATGGCCGTTCGGGCGAGCTGCCCACACGGTTTTTCCTGCCAGTGGCCGAGAATGTGGATGAGGAGCTCATCAAGCGCCTCATATCCCGCACCGGACTTGACGGCCGCATCACGCTGACTCATGAAGCCCGCTATGCCCTGATGGGGATAGCGGATGCCGCTATGGCCACGTCGGGGACAGTCGTCATGGAGGCTGCTCTCATGGGGCTGCCCTGCGTCGTGCTCTACCGGCTGTCGAAGCTGTCCTACATCGTCGGACGTCTGCTCGTGCATGTGGAGAATTTCAGTCTGCCGAATATCCTGCTGGGCGAGCAGTTCCAGCCGGAGCTGCTGCAGGATGAGGTGAAGCCGGCGCGCATCGCGCACGAGATCGAGCAGCTCTATCGCGGTGAAGCACACCGTGAGGAGGTCGTGGCCAAGCTCCGGCAGGCTTGTGACCGCCTCGGCCCTCCGGGAGCGGCCGGACGCGTGGCGGCGAAGATACTGGCGGCGGCCAAGCGCCTGTCACCGGCATCGGAGGCGGCGGAGAAATGAATCGGGCGGCGGCTCCGGCCCCGCATGATGGTGAATAGAGAGAACGGGAGAAACTTCTTAGATGAAGAATTACATAAGGCTGTTGCAATACATACGGCCCTATCTGAAGCAGCTTTTCGTAGCAATTATCTGCATCATAGTCGCGTCGGGTGCGAACCTGTATCTGCCCTGGATCATCAAGGACATGATCGATAAGGTTCTCGTTGCCAAGGATATGCAGATGCTGACGCTCATATCGATCGGCATCGTCGTCGTGTTCATCATTCGCGGCATATTCTACTATGGCCAGTCGTACCTCGTGTCGTTCATCGGGCAGAAGGTCATCATCGATGTGCGCGAGGTCATGTTCCGCAAATTCCAGCGCATGCCGATGGCGTATTTCGACAAGCATCAGACCGGTGAGACCATGAGCTATATCACGAACGATGTGGCTGCCATCCAGTCGGCGCTCGTCGATCAGCTCATCGAGCTCGTCACAGAGGGGTCCATCCTCATCGGCTCCATCGTCATGATGGTGTATCTCGATTGGAAGCTCTCGCTGCTGACGCTGGTCATCATCCCCGTCGTCGGCCAGGCTATGAAGATATTCGGCCGCAAGCTGAAGCGCAATGGCACGGTCATCCAGGAGCGCATGGCGGATATCACGTCGCTGCTGCAGGAGAGCATCTCCTCCATACGCGTCGTGAAATCATTCGTGCGTGAGAAATACGAGATCGACCGGTTCTGCAACCAGAACCAGCTCAATTTCCAGGCGGCCATGAAGAACGTCCAGCTCACGAGCCTGCTGACACCGACCGTCGAGTTCCTGGCGGCACTCTCCGTCACGTTCATCGTCTGGTTCGGTGGCTATGAGGTCGTGCAGGGCGTCATGACAGCCGGTTCGCTCGTTGCGTTCCTGACCTATGCGGTGAACCTCGCGAACCCGGTGAAGCGCCTCTCGCGCGTCTACGGCAACCTGCAGCGCGCCATGGCCGCTGTCGACCGCGTGTTCGCCGTCATCGACCTCAAAGAGACGATAACGGACAAGCCGGATGCTTACGAGCTGCCGGCTACGCACGGGCAGGTAACGTTCGACCATGTCTGCTTCGAATACAAGAAGGGGGTGCCGGCCCTGACGGACGTGTCGCTTACGGTCCAGCCGGGACAGATGATTGCTTTTGTCGGCCCTTCGGGTGCTGGCAAATCGACCATCGCGAATCTCATACCGCGTTTCTACGAGGTAACGAGCGGCTCCATCAGCATCGACGGCCATGATATCCGCGATGTGACCGTGGCCTCCCTGCGGGAGCAGATCGGTATCGTGCCGCAGGAGACGATGTTGTTTTCGACGACGGTACGCGAGAATATCCGCTACGGACGTCTCGATGCCACGGATGAGGAGGTCGAGGCAGCGGCGAAGGCTGCCAATGCCGATGCTTTCATCCGGGCATTGCCGAAAGGCTACGACACGCAGATCGGTGAGCGCGGACTGAATCTCTCTGGCGGGCAGCGTCAGCGCATGGCCATCGCCAGGGCCATCTTGAAGAATCCGCGCATACTGATACTCGATGAGGCCACATCGGCCCTCGATACCGAGAGTGAGAAAATCGTGCAGGCCGCCTTGGACAAACTCATGGTCGGGCGTACATCGTTCGTCATCGCTCATCGTCTGTCCACGATATTCGATGCCGATCAGATCTATGTCATAGACGCCGGCCGGGTACTCGAGCATGGCACGCATGAGGAGCTCCTGGCCCGCAACGGCCTGTACAAGCACCTCTATGATATCCAGTTCCGCAATACGTCAGAGACGTCAGAGCAAGCGTAACAGAAGGGGACATAATGCAATTACTCTACAACATAGCGGCCATCATCATCGTTGTGCTGATTATCCCGATGTTCATGGTCCGGTCGGTGCGCGAGAAGGGCTTCGTGGAGCGCATAAAGCAGAGTCTGGGCTTTTTCCCGGCCCACGCACTGGACAAGGTCGCCAAAAAGCATTGCATATGGGTGCATGCGGCCTCCGTCGGCGAGATCGTCGCCACGAGCCCGCTCATCAAGGAATTTCACCGTGAGTTCCCGGAAAGTCCGATACTCGTATCGGTCGTGACGACGAGCGGCTATGAGATGGCGAACCGCATCATCAAGGATGCCGATGCCATCATCTATTTCCCGCTCGATCTGCCGTGGCTGGCCGGTCACGTGCTGCGCCGCATCCGTCCACGCGTGTTCCTGCCGGTCGAGACCGAGCTCTGGCCGAATTTCCTCAAGAATGCCCGCGAGATGCATCTGCCGGTCATGATGGTCAACGGCCGCATCAGTGACAAGAGCGTGAAGCAGTACAAGCATCTTCATAGCATACTGCGCGACATGATCGGCACGGTGCAGTGCTTTGCCATGCAGTCCAGTATCGATGCCGAGTACATCATGCGCCTCGGAGCACCGAAGGAGCTCGTGACGGTCACGGGCAATACGAAGTTCGACCAGACCTATACGGATGTGAGCCCCGAGGAAAAGGCACAGATCATAGAGAGTATGGGACTCTCGGATGCGGATGGCATCCTGCTGGCCGGCTCGACCCATCGCAAGGAAGAGGAATACGTCCTGAAAGCCTTCGCAGCCGTGCGCCAGAACCACCCGCGGGCCCGTCTCGTCATAGCACCGCGCGAGCTGCTGCGGACGCAGGAAGTCATCCACATCTGCAAGAAAGCCGGCTTCACCGTGAATACGCGTACTGGCCTGCAGGACGGCAGCGAGCAGCCGGGCGCTGATATCGTCATACTGAATACGATCGGCGAGCTCGGCAAGGTGTACAGCATCGGCGACGTCGTCTACGTGGGCGGCAGTCTCGTCATGCACGGCGGCCATAACATCCTGGAGCCGGCGGCACATGGCAAGGCCATCATCGTCGGCCACTATATGTTCAATTTCAAGGATACGTATGCGTTGTTCAAGAATCGCAACGCCTGCATCATGGTCAACAACACGAAAGAACTCGTGCGCGAGGTCACGCGCCTGTTCGATGAGCCGGAGGAGCGCCACCGCATGGAGCGCGAGACGCTGGCCATCGTGCAGGAAAACAAGGGAGCCTCCTACAAGTCGGCCCAGCTCCTGCGCAAAACATTGACGGAGTTCGAGAGCCGTCCCGAGAATCATCAGCTCGTGCGCTCGACGCAGAAGATCGCCAATTTCCAGACGTACTTCATCGACCTCGTGCACAGCAAGGAAGCCCATGGCTTCTTCCTGAACATCCTGCTCGGCATCCTGTACGTGTTCTCACTCATATATGCCGGTCTCGTCAACCTGAAGCTGAGCGGCTTCAGCCATGGACTGTTCCGCCGCAGAAAGCTGGATTGCTTCGTCATTAGTCTCGGCAACGTCACGGTCGGCGGCACGGGCAAGACACCGACCGCCCAGCGCCTCGCCAGCGATATCCGCGATATGGGCTACCGTGTCGTCATACTGAACCGCGGCTATCGCGCGAAATGGCATGGCGATGTCGGCATCGTCTCTGACGGGCAGCGCCTGCAGATGACAGCGGCTGAGGCCGGCGACGAGGCCTATATGCTTGCGAAGCACCTGCCGCAGGTGCCGGTCCTCATCGGTGCCGAGCGCTATGAGACTGGACGCTACGCTATCGAGCATTTCGGCGCCGAGGTGGCCATCCTCGATGATGGCTATCAGCACTGGCAGCTCGAGCGCGACCTCGATATCCTGCTCGTCGATGCGGTCAATGTATTCGGCAACGGCTACATCCTGCCACGCGGTACGCTGCGCGAACCGATCTCGCATATCAGCCGGGCTGATGTCTGCCTCATGACGAAAGTCGATCAGGCGGCCGAGGGCTCGCGCGAGTATATCTGCGAGACCGTGCACAAGTACAACCGGGAGGCCCGCATCGTCGAGAGCATCCACGAGCCGCGCTGCTTCATCCGCCTCGCGGAATGGTATGAGAACATAGGTGGCAAAGGCATCGATGTGAGCGCGATGCGCGGCCGCAAGATCATGGCCGTCTCGGCCATCGGCAATCCGGCCTCGTTCGAGCAGACGCTGTCCGACATTGGCACGGTCATCATCGAGAGTCTGCGCTATCCGGATCACCATGACTACAGCATGCAGGAGATGAACGATATCCTGCAGCAGGCCCAGAGCCTCGGGGCAGAGGCCATCATCATCACGGAGAAGGATGCCGTCAAGATACCGAGCGAGGTCATCCATGCCGGCTGGGATATCCCCGTATACGTCATCTGCGTGCAGGTCACATTCCAGTCCGGTGCGCAGGAGTTCCATGATATGTTGTTCGACCGGCTGAGCAAGCGTCTCGGAGCGCGTCAGCCGCGCCATTGATTGTGTGCTGCTTTTACAGCGGAAAGGGTAATAAATGAACGTCCTCTGTGTGATACCGGCGCGTTACGCGTCGACAAGACTGCCGGGCAAGCCGCTGCTCGATATAGCCGGCAAGCCCATGATCGTGCGCGTCTATGAGCGGGCCAGCCAGGCCCGTCGAACGACGGCGACAATCGTGGCGACCGATGATGAGCGCATAAAGGCAGCCGTCGAGAGCCATGGCGGGCAGGCCGTCATGACGCGGGCCGATCATCCGACCGGCACGGACCGTCTGGCCGAGGTAGCCGGGAAATATCCTGATGTCGATGTCATCATCAATGTGCAAGGCGATGAGCCGCTCATAGAGCCGGCGCTCATCGATGAGCTGGCCGCGGCATTCGAGACGGATGACGGACTGCAGATGGCTACAGTGCGCACGGAGATGACGGATGAGGCGGAGCAGCGCAATCCGAACAATGTGAAGGTCGTGACGGATAAGAACGGCTATGCACTTTATTTCTCGCGGTCGCTGCTGCCCTATCCGCGCCATGCCGGAGCTCACGTCTACAAGCACATCGGCATCTATGCCTACCGGCGCGAGTTCCTGCTCCAGTATGCCAATATGGAGCCGACGGAGCTCGAGAGTGCGGAGAGCCTCGAGCAGCTTCGGGCTCTCGAGAACGGCTATCGCATCAAGGTCATAACGACGGATGCCCAGTTCGTCGGCGTGGATACGGCAGAGGATCTGGCACGTGTCAATGAGATATACAAAGCCCAGAACCTGGGTTGAATGATACCTTTTTGTCAGGACAGGAAGGAGTAAATACCATGAACAAGGTCAAGATAGGCAATTTCCTCGTGGGCGGTGGCGAACCACTGACGCTGCTGGCCGGTCCGTGCGTGTTGGAGGGATTGGATCGCTGCCTGCTCATCGGGCGCACGATCAAGGACATCTGTCAGAAGCTCGGCGTGAACTATGTGTTCAAGGCTTCGTTCGATAAGGCGAACCGCTCGTCGTTCCACAGCTTCCGCGGGCCGGGAATCGAGAAAGGCCTCGAGATGCTGCAGACGATCAAGGATGAGCTGCAGGTGCCGGTCGTCACGGATATCCATGAGACGTATCAGGCGGAGCCCGTCGCGAAGGTCGCCGATGTCATACAGATCCCGGCGTTCCTGTGCCGCCAGACGGACCTGCTGCATGCTGCAGCCGTGACGGGACGGGTAGTGAATGTGAAGAAGGGGCAGTTCCTCTCTCCGGAGGAGATGCGCAATGTCGTTGACAAGCTCCACGAGTGCGGTTGCAATCAGATGATGCTGACGGAGCGCGGCTCGACATTCGGCTATCATAATCTCGTCGTCGATATGCGCTCGCTGCCAGCCATGCGTCAGCTCGGTTATCCGGTCGTGATGGATGGTACGCACAGCGTGCAGCTGCCGGGTGGCAATGGCACGAGCTCGGCTGGCCAGCGCGAGTACGTGGACTACCTCGTGCGCGCTGCCGTCGGCGCCGGCGTCGACGCATTGTTCCTCGAGGTGCACGATAACCCGGAGGAAGCGCTGTCGGATGGGGCGAACATGGTCTACCTCGACCATCTGCCCGAGCTGCTCAAGGATGCCGTGGCGATATACGAGATCGTGCGGCCGAAGCTGAAGTAAGAAAGGGCGGAGCCATGTCTGGCGCGGTGATAACAGCTCTTATGTAGTATAAGGTATATGAAAATATTTGGGGGCAAGGACTTGAGCAATGCAGCTGAGATAAAAGCAAAAGCTATAGAAACTCTGGACATCGAGGCCAAGGCGGTCGAGAAACTGAAGACGCGCATCGATGATGAATTCGTTGCGGCGGTCGAGTGCATATTGGCCTGCAAGGCCCGCGTGGTCGTGACCGGCATGGGCAAATCGGGCCATATCGGACGCAAGATCGCGGCGACGCTGGCCAGCACGGGCACGCCGTCGTTCTTCATGCATCCGGCCGAGGCCTTCCATGGCGACCTCGGCATGGTGACCGAGGATGATGTCGTCATAGCCATATCGAACAGCGGGGAGTCGACGGAGGTCGTGAACATCCTGCCAATCATCCGCCGCATCGGGGCGACCATCATCGCGATGTGCGGGCGCCCGGACTCACAGCTCGGCAAGAACAGCGATTACTTCATCAATATCGGTGTCGAGCGCGAGGCCTGCCCGCTCGGGCTGGCTCCGACCGCCAGCACGACCGCGACGCTGGCCATGGGCGATGCCATTGCTATGGCGCTCATGTCGGTCCGCAACTTCACGAGCCAGGATTTCGCTCTGTTCCATCCGGGCGGGGCGCTCGGACGTCGTCTGCTGCTGAAGGTTTCGAACGTCATGCATACGGGCGACGAGAATCCAATCGTGAAGGCGGACACCTCGGCCAAGGATGCATTGTTCACGATGACGGACAAGGGCCTTGGCGCAGCCTCGGTTGTCGACGAGCAGGGCAAGTTCATCGGCCTCGTCACCGATGGCATCATCCGCCGTGCGCTCGCGAAGGACTACAGCTTCCTCGACGAGCCGGTCAAGAATATCATGTTCACGACGCCGCTGACCATCAGCTCTGACAAGCTGGCCGCTGAGGCCCTGTCGGTGATGGACAAGCACAAGCCGCGTCCGGTAACCGTTCTGCCGGTCGTAGATGGCGACCGCGAGCCGGTAGGCATCGTCCACCTGACCGACCTGCTGCGCCAGGGTGTGGTATGATATAAAGGTCTGATAGAAATATGGAAGAGAAATACAGTGCACGCCGCAAAGCCCAGCACGTGAAGCTCATCATCATGGATGTCGATGGCGTGCTGACGGATGGCGGTATCTACATAGGCGCCGAGGGGGAGCTCTACAAGCCGTTTTTCTGCCGCGACGGGCTCGGCATCACGCTGGCCCATCGGGCCGGCCTGCGTACGGCCATCATCACAGGGCGCATATCGAAGCAGGTAGCGTACCGGGCACAGGAGCTCCATATCAGCGAGGTGTTCCAGGGACACAGCGACAAGCGGGCTGCGTATAAAGAGCTGAAGCAGAAATCGGGCCTGGCGGATGAAGAAATCGCTTATATCGGTGATGATCTCATCGACCTGCCTGTCATGCTGCAGGTGGGATTCCCGGTCGCGGTGGCTGATGCTGTCGACGAGGTAAAGGCGCATGCGGCTGCAATCGCCGGCTTTCCCGGTGGTCATGGCGCCGTGCGCGAGACGATAGAGTTCATATTGCGCTGCCAGAACAAATGGCAGCCGCTGCTGGCCGGTTTCATGGCGACTGAGGCACCGGAAGGCCAGGCCGATATCGCTAAGCCGACGGATGCGCTCGATAATCTGGCTCAGTAATTTTCCGGAAGGATTTGGAGGAATTTTCATGGCTTACAAGATGGTTATGCTGCTTAGCCGTATAGCCGTTCATACGCCTTATCGTTTACTTATGGGGATCGGCTGGATATTAGGCCAGCTGTATTACCTGCTGATAAAGAAGGAGCGTGAGCGCGCTGTCGCGCAGATGATGCCGGCCCTGCATGTGAGTGAGAAGGAGGCCAGGCACCTCGTGCGGGCCTCCTTTGTGAATCTCGCGCGCAATGTGCTCGAGATCCTGTACATGCCGCATCTCAATGAGCAGAATTTCACGGACTATATCGAGATCGACCATCTGGAACGCCTGAAAGCGGCTCTGGCTGAGAAAAAGGGAGTCGTCATCGTCACAGGCCATATCGGTACGTGGGAATGGCTGTCGGCTGCCTTCACCCTGAACGGTCTGCCGGTCACAGCGATAGCGAAACCGCAGCCGAACATCCAGTATACGAATGCACTCGACGATCTGCGCAAGACCATCCACGTACAGATATTCTCGCGTGGCTCGAGCGAGCTCCTGGCAGCGGCCCGCGCATTGAAATCCGGCAAGATTCTCGGTTTCCTCTGCGATCAAGATGCGGGTCCGGGCGGAGCGTTCCTGCCTTTCCTCGGACGACTGGCCTCGACACCTATGGGCGCAGCCGTGTTCTCGCGCAAGTTCAATTCACCGGTCGTGCCGGCGTTCATCCTGCGCCAGCCGAATGGCAAGCACAAGGTCATCGTCGGGGAAATCATGCGCTACGAGGATACGGGCGATACGGACAAAGATCTGTTCGATTTCACGGCGCGCATGACGCAGATCGTCGAGCAGGTCATCCGTGACAACCCGACGCAGTGGCTCTGGTTCCAGAAACGCTGGAACACGAAGCCGGAGCAGATGAAGACGGGTAAGCACCACACGGTACAGGCGGAGAAGCAGGGGGATGAGTCATGAGCACAAAGGCCAAGCTGGGCATCGTCCTCGTAGTGGCAGCGGTAGTGGCCCTCGTCGTCTGGGCAGTCAGCACAGTGCCGCAGGCACCGCCCCCGAGCGAGGCTCCGGCCAGCAAGACCATGTCCTATGATGGCAATACCATCCGCGAGGAAAAGGATGGCCGCGTCATCTGGGAACTGACGGCTGACCATATCGAGATGGATACCGATACGAAGAACGTCACCATCGAGGGCGTCCATGGCAAGTTTTACGCTGCCGATGGCCGCATCGCGGAGGTCACGGCTGATCGTGGCAGCTATGATGCCACATCGCGCGATGTGACGCTCGAGGGCGGCATATCCATCACGAACAGCGATGGCGCCTCGCTCCAGTCCGACCAGCTCAAATGGACGGCAGCCGAGCAGTGCCTGTCGGCCCTCGGCAACGCCTTGGCGCAAAAGGATGACATCACGATCAGCGGCGACCGCATCGACAGTACGGACGCCTTCAACAAGGTCAAAGTGAGCGGTCATGCCCACATAGCGAAGGGGGATACAAGCAATGAGACTAGATAAATACAGGAAAGCAGCCCTGACGCTGGCGCTGGCTGCCGTCATTCCGGTTGCTGCCTTTGCTCCGGCCACGGCAATCGCGGCGGGAGAGGCCGCTTCGCTCGACGCTGATACCGTCGAGTACGATATGTCGACCGGCCTCGTCACGGCCGAGGGCGACGTGCTCATGAAGCGCGGCACGAGCCGCGTGTCCGGCGAGCGCGCCAGCTACAATACGAAGACCCAGGCGGGCTCGGTCATCGGCAATGTCATAGCAGTGCACGATGATATGCGCCTGACCTGTGCTCAGGTCACGAGTGATGGCTCAGGTCACATGCAGGCGACGGGCGGTGTGCACGGTACACAGGCGGACAAAAGCTTCACCGGCGAGCAGGTCGACTACTATCCGGAGAATAAATATGTCCTGATGGCGACGGGCGGCACGCTCACGAGTGCGGATGGCACGTTCACGGCAGACCATCTCGAGGGCTGGCTCGCTGAGGAGCACTATGTCGGCAAGGGGAACGCCCATGTCGTGAGCCCGGCCCGCGGTCTCGAGGCCGGCGGCGACCAGCTCGATTACTATGGCCAGGGCGATGGCAAGGCGGTCATGACCGGCAATGCCTGGGCCGTGCAGAATAATAATACGATGAAGAGCAACCGCCTGACGATATACCTTGCGAAAGACGGTCAGGCTGCAGTAAAATAGATTTGAAATCAGTTTCCAGGCGGAGGACGGAGGAAGCATATTGTTTATCGAGGCAAAGAATCTCGTGAAAACCTTCAAGAAGCGCACCGTCGTCGATCATGTATCGCTGCGCGTCAACAAGGGCGAGATCGTGGGCTTGCTCGGCCCGAACGGCGCGGGCAAGACGACGACATTCTATATGATCGTGGGTCTGGAGCAGCCAACGGCTGGAGAGGTGTTCCTCTCGGACATCAATATAACGGACCTGCCCATGCACAAGCGGGCGGCGCTCGGCATCAGCTACCTGACGCAGGAGGCCTCCATATTCCGCAAGCTCACGGTCGAGGACAACATCATGGCGATCCTCGAGACGACGAAGCTGTCGCGGGCAGAGCAGAAAGTGAAGCTCGAGAGCCTGCTCGAGGAGTTCCATATCGGCCATGTGCGCGAGCGCAAGGGCACCGAACTTTCGGGCGGCGAGCGTCGCCGCGTCGAGATCGCGCGCTGCCTCGCGCTTGAGCCGCAGTTCATCCTGCTCGACGAGCCGTTTGCCGGCGTCGATCCGCTCGCTGTCGCCGATATACAGGAGATCGTCCAGTACCTGCGCCAGCGCGGCATGGGGATTCTGATCACGGACCACAATGTCCGCGAGACGCTTCACATCGTCGACCGGGCCTATATACTGAACAACGGCAAGATATTGCTCGATGGCGACAGTCAGACCATAGCCAACAGCCCGATAGCGAAGAAGTTCTATCTGGGAGAGAATTTCACTCTGTGAGGGGAGCCGCATGCATTTAAGGATATTAGATAAATATATATTCCGCGAAGTCTTTGTGACATTTCTGTTCGGCATCGCGGCATTCTCGGCGGTATTCATCGGCTCCGGCACGCTGTTCAAGATCGCCAAATACATCACGGACTATGGCGCCTCGCTGCAGGCGGTCACGAAGATATTCGTTTTCGGCCTCCCGAGTGTCATCATCTGGACATTCCCGATGTCCATGCTGCTCGCGAGCCTCATGACGTTCGGTCGCCTGTCGAGCTCATCCGAGATCACAGCGATGAAATCCTGTGGCATCGGTTTCTATCGCATCGCGATGCCGGCCATCATCATGGGCTTCATCGTGAGCATCGGGGCAGTCGCCTTTAATGAGTATGTCGTCCCCTGGGCGAATACCGCTTATCGCAATGTGCTCTACTATGAGATCCAGGGCAATACGGGGATGAAGTCACAGGAGCACATCATCCTCAAGGATATCGACAATGGCGAGATCAAGCGTCTCGTTTATGCGCGCGTCTATGATTCTGATACGCAGCGGCTCGAGGGCCTCACGATGCAGGACTTTGATGAGAATGGGCAGGTGCGCCATGTCGAGAATGCCGAGTATGCAGACTGGAGCGGCAATGTGTGGACGATGCACAATGGCATGATCTATGACATATCTGACCAGGACGGAGCCTCGGAGCACTCCATGCGTTTCAACACGCAGGTATTGCCGATTAATGCGAATCCGAACCGCATCGTGCGTGAGCAGAAGAAGCCGGAAGAGCTCACGATGAAGGAGCTCAAGGCCGAAATCAAGATACTGCGCACGCAGTACGTCAATACGAACAAGCTCGAGGCGGAGCTTTACCAGCGCATCTCGGTGCCGATGGCCAGCCTTATATTCGCCCTGATCGGTGTACCGCTCGGCCTGCAGCCGACGCGCAACAGCTCTTCGGCTGGCTTCGCCATGAGCGTCATCATCATATTCATATACTATGCGCTCATGACGATGGGCAACGCCATGGCGCGCGGCGGCATCGTCACACCGATGCTGGCGGTCTGGATACCGAACATCGTCGGCCTCATAGCCGGTGCAATTCTCATAAAGCGTGCCTCGCGCTGAGGAAAGCCTGACATTCTGACAGAAAGGGAGTGTACGGATGTACGGAGTCGTATTGATACTCGTACTTATAATAACAGGTGGTGCCATCGCTTTCATCGGTGACCGCCTCGGCACGAAGATTGGCAAGAAACGTCTGTCTATCTTCGGCTTGCGTCCGCGCCATACATCCATACTCATAACGATATTCACCGGTATCTGCATCACGACGCTGACCTTCGGCGTCATGGCTGCCGTATCGGAGAATGTCCGCACCGCACTGTTCGGCATGGAGAAGCTCCATCAGACGATGCGCGATACCCAGGCCAGCCTGACTCAGGCTACGGCCGATCTGGCCGAGGCACAGGATGAGCAGGCACGCACCGATGAACAGCTCGCAGCCTCGCAGGCGGATGTGGACCGCCTCCAGAGCCGTCAGCAGGAACTGCAGGCCGAGTCAGACCGCCTGTCGGCCGGCAACCGGGCGCTCGAGGCTGCGAACAGCAGCCTGCAGAGCCGCAATGACGAGCTGGCCGGCGTCAATGACCAGCTCGGCCGGCAGAACGGGCAGCTCACGCAGCAGAACGGACAGCTCACGCAGAAGAACAGCGAGCTGACCGATTCGAACAAGCAGCTTGAGACCCGTGCCGACGAGCTGCGTACCGGTCTCATCAATATGCGTGAGGGCGATATCGCATTTCGCGCCGGCGAGGTCATAGCGGCCGGCGTCATAAAGGGCGGCCAGAACCTCAAGGCCGTGACGAATGATATGGAAGCCCTCGTGCAGCTGGCCAATCGCAATGCGAATGTGCGTCTCGGCACGAATCATGATAACCAGGACCTCTGGGTCTATCGCCCCGACTATGATGCGGCGTTGCAGCAGATCGCTGGCAGTCCGCAGGATACAGCCGTGCGCATCGTGGCCGCTGGCAACCTGCTGCGCGGCGAGCCGGTCCGGGCGGCGCTCGAGCTATACCAGAGCAGCCTCATCTACAAGGACCAGTCGCTCATCTACGCTCATGACTATCAGCTGACGGGCGGGGCGAACGGCGAGGCGGAGACCGTGGTCATGCAGTTCCTCAATGAAGTGAACAAGACGGCTACCGCGGCTGGCGTGCTGCCCGATCCCATCCGCGGCACGGTGGGCACGATGGATGTCGAGCAGTTCTATACGACGGTACATCAGCTGTTCGGCATCCACGGCACCGTGCATATAGCGGCGACGGCAAATGGCGATATCAATACGCTCGGACCACTGCGCCTGAATATCACGGTGACGCAGCTGCCGAGCAGCGGCCTGGCTCTGGGCCGCGACTACACGCTGGGAACCGATGACTACAGCGGCCTGGGCTCGTACCGGCTGGGACGTCACAGCCTGACGGATTCGCTGAAATGATGAGAGTGAGATGACTCCATGAGTGAGGAATTGCCAGTAGCGGCTCTGGACCCTGGTCGTGATAAATGCGGCTTCGCTGTGCTCGATGCGGCAGGTACAGTCCTGCGGCAGCGCGTGATACGTACCGATCAGCTCGAGGAAGAGGCCAGCGCGGCCCAGCGCGAGTATGGATTTGCGAAACTCATCGAGGGCAACGGCACGACGAGCGCTGCTGCGCGTCAGCGCCTGCAGCAAGCCCTGCCGGAGCTGCAGATAGAGGTTGTCGATGAATACCGGACGACGGAAATGGCGCGCGGACTGTACTGGCGGGCACATCCGCCGCGGGGCTGGCGCCGGCTGCTGCCGCTGGGTATGCAGGTGCCGCCGGAGCCCGTAGACGATTTCGTAGCCGTGCTGCTGGCACGGCGCTATCTCGGTTTGGAGGATGATGCAGATGCCAGATAAGAAGCCGCAGACGCGTCCGGACTGGACGACATATTTCCTGAATATAGCCAGTGCTGTAGGCCAACGGGCTACCTGTCTGCGCCGGCGCTACGGGGCCATCATCGTGAAGGATAAGATCATCATCTCCACGGGCTACAACGGCGCGCCGCGCGGCGAGGCGAATTGCATCGATACCGGCCGTTGCGAGCGTGAGCGCCTGCACGTGCCGAAGGGGCAGAATTATGAGCTATGTGTGGCTGTCCATGCCGAGCAGAACGCCATCATCAACGCCGATCCTGTGAAGATGGAAGGCGCGACGATCTACATCGTGGGCTACAATGCTGATGGCACATTGGCCTCCGGCAAGCCCTGCCTGCTTTGCCGCCGCATGCTGCGCAATGCGAAGCTGGCTGAGGTCGTCTACTATGACACGGACGGCCAGGTGGTACGCTGCCGCCCCGAAGATATACGCGACTGAATACTAGTGACTTGCTTCACCCTTGCGAAGGATTTCCAAGGGTGTTTTTCTTTTGTGGCTGACTGATTTCTGTTGACAGTGGTGTTGGTGTGCGGTAGAATGAGGAAGATGTAAGGCGCAGGCATCTGTCTGCGGTTTTTTTGAAAAGGAGTGCGACAATCAATGCCAGATTTTGCGTTGGCGTTCATCATTGCGGCGGGCGTCTGCCTGCTCGTGACGCCAGGAGTCATCCTGTTCGCGGACAAGACGGGGGCTATGGATGCACCGGACGCGCGCAAGGTGCATAAGAAGCCGATACCGCGTATAGGCGGAATCGGTATATACTTTGCCTTTATGGTCGCCATGCTGGTCGTCCTGGGCTATGTGCCGATGGAGCCAGATATGTATCATGACCTCATAGGCCTCATGGTTGGCGGCACGCTCATCGTGGCGGTCGGCGTCATCGATGATTATTGCAATCTGCCGGCCAAGGTGAAGCTGCTGGGCCAGATCATAGCGGCTACGGTCGTCGTAGTCGGTTTTGACGTGCGTATCGACTTCATATCGGATCCGTTCGGCGACTTCCTCTATCTCGAGTGGCTGGCTATCCCGGCCACGATATTCTGGATTGTGGGCATCACGAATACGGTCAATCTCATCGACGGCCTTGATGGTTTGGCGGCTGGTGTGTCGACGATCGCATCGGTCACGATATTCCTCGTCGCCATGCAGCTCGGCTTTGAGACCGTGGCAGTCGTCACGGCGGCACTGGCTGGCGCGGCGATGGGCTTCCTGTATTACAACTTCAATCCGGCCCGCATATTCATGGGCGATTCGGGCAGCATGTTCCTCGGCTTCATGCTCGCGGGCATATCGGTCGTCGGCGCGGTGAAGAGCGCGGCGACGATCGCGCTCATCGTGCCGATCCTGGCGCTCGGACTGCCGATACTCGATACGACATTCGCCATCGTGCGCCGCTATCGTGGCGGTGTGCCGATATTCAAACCGGACAAGGGGCATCTGCATCATCGTCTGCTCGATCTCGGCTTCAGCCAGCGGCAGGCTGTATTGCTCATGTACGTCATCAGCGCGCTGCTTGGCCTGGCCGCCGTGGCCCTTACCGAGGTGAGCTCGCAGATCGCTATCGTTATCGTCTGCCTGGTGGTGGCAGTGGTACTTCTGGGGGCAAAGAAGCTCGGTATATTCCGCATGAATACGACCGGACAATCTGCCCATCAGCATTGAATACACCGTTGATCGGAGGCAGGCGTGAGCCTGCCTTTTTGTGCCTAGTCATAGAGGAGAGAACATGGAAAAGAAGAAAATCAAAGTCATGACAGTATTCGGCACGCGTCCGGAGGCGATCAAGATGGCTCCGGTCGTGCTGGAGCTCGCGAAGCATCCCGACGAGATACAGCCCATCGTGGCGGTGACGGCCCAGCACCGCGAAATGCTGGACCAGGTTCTGACGCTTTTCGACATCCATCCTGACTATGATCTCGATATCATGGCGCAGGGGCAGACGCTGTTCGACATCACGACGCGGGCGATGCAGGGCCTGGACAAGGTCCTGACCGAGGCTCAGCCGGATATCGTGCTCGTCCATGGCGATACGACGACGACGTTTGCCGGTGCGCTGGCTGCCTACTATCATCAGACGGCTGTTGGCCATGTCGAGGCCGGACTGCGCACGTATAACAAATATTCGCCGTTCCCGGAGGAGATGAACCGCCAGCTGACCGGTCGCATCGCTGATCTCGACTTCGCTCCGACGGAGACGAGCGAGCAGAACCTGTTGCGCGAGGCCGTGCCTGCGGAGCGCATATTCGTGACCGGCAATACGGTTATCGATGCGCTGCATCATACGGTGAATGATGATTTTCAGTTCGAGGATGAGCTGCTCCAGCAGATTGATTTCGCGCATAAGCGCGTCATCCTCGTGACGACGCATCGTCGCGAGAATCTCGGCGAACCGATGCGTCATGTCTATAAGGCTCTGCGCCGCCTGACCGAGGAGTTCGACGACGTCGAGGTCGTATTCCCTGTGCACCGCAACCCGAAAGTCCGCGAGGTCGTGAATCAGGAGCTCGGTGGTCTTGCCAAAGTCCATCTGATCGAGCCGCTCGAGTATGAGCCGTTCGCGAACCTCATGCACCGGGCTCACCTGATACTGACGGATTCGGGCGGAGTGCAGGAGGAGGCACCGGCCCTCGGCAAGCCGGTCCTCGTGCTGCGCGACACGACCGAGCGCCCCGAGGCTGTCGCTGCCGGCACGGTGAAGCTCATCGGCACGGATTGCGAGCGCGTCTATAATGAGGCCAGACTGCTGCTGACCGACGAAGCAGAGTACAGCCGCATGTCGCGGGCCGAGAATCCCTACGGCGATGGCCAGGCTGCCCGCCGCATCGTCCAGGCCATCCTCTACCATTACGGTCTGAGCGATGAGCGGCCCGACGTGTTCATGGCGAAATGATGGAAAGCAGGGGGCTGTGGATACAGCCCCTTTTTTATGAGCAGCAGACTTACGGAGGCGATGAAACGTGCGACTAGTCATAGGCATCAGCGGCGCCAGCGGCGTCATCATGGGCTATGAGCTTCTGCATCAGCTCAGGGAGGTGCCGGACGTCGAGACGCATCTCGTCGTCACGAGCGGGGCCCGTGAGACATTCGCCCAGGAGACCAATCTGACGATGACCGATGTCAGCGAGCTGGCCGATGCCGTCTATGACAACGCCGATATGACGGCCGCCATCGCGAGCGGCTCCTATGCCACGGACGGCATGATCATCATACCGTGCAGCATGAAGACAGTGGCCGGGATCGTCAGCGGCTATGCCGACAACCTGCTTCTGCGGGCTGCCGATGTCACATTGAAGGAGCAGCGCCGCCTGGTACTCGTGCCACGCGAGATGCCGCTGTCGCGCATCCATCTGCGCAACCTCAGCCAGGCGGCAGACTACGGCTGCCTCATCGTACCGCCCATGCTGACATTTTACAATCATGCCGACACCGTCGCGAAGCAGGTCGATCATATCATCGGCAAAGTACTGCGCCCCTTCGGCATAGAATCGGCCCGCTTCGTACCCTGGAAAGCGTGATTATGATACCATAAATAAAAAATACTATTAAACACATAGATAATAAGCGTTAAACACTTGCTAAATAATATGCTATGTGTTAATGTATATTGTGTGCATAAATGGCATGAGGGTTTGAAAATGGAACCGATAAATGATGATTATGCTAACAGAAATAAAACGCATGGACACGAGGGATTGAAACAGGCAATAAAGGCTTTTTCCGTTCTGAGCGGTGTAGGCATTTATTTCGTCATATTCGTTGGCATATGCATCTTCATCGGGGATCAGGTGGATCAGCTTTGCGGCTGGCGCTTGGCGGGCAAGCTCACGGGCATCATCGTCGGGTTCCCGGGGGCAATATACACGCTTTATCGCCAGCTGAAATCCGGTCACATTATATGATTAATTATTTCAAGAGAAATTACCGCAATCATAAAGGTTTTTTCAACGGTCATGTCGAATGCATTACAATGAGGAATGGCTTTTCTTATCGTGTGAAAGCCTTGCTCGATGTCGATATTCAACGCTGATGGGTTTGCTTGCTTGCGGCCTATTGGAGGAGGAATATGAAGGAAATCCTGTCAACTTACGGACGGTGGTTGGCGGTCAGCTTGTCTTTAGCGTCTCTCGTGATACTCATCTTGCTCCTGACAGCGGGGCAGGGGAGGCTCTTCGGGGCGCTATTTGTGGGCTATGCCGCCGCTGCGGTGTGTATCGTGACGCTGACGTGGCGGACCTGGCACAGCGCCAGCCTGCCGGCATCAGCTGCGAAGAAACAGATGCTGTGGGGACTTATCCTCAGGATATGCGCGATCTTCATCGTCATGTCATTGGCGGCGCGCATCGGTGGGCAGGCTGTGTTCCTCGTGGCGGCGCTCGGGCTGCTGGTGGGCTATGGGCTGGCGCTGGGGCTATGGATACGCATCGTATCCCGCTTTGATGGGAACCGCAAAGGGAGGTAAACGCTATGCATGAAATTGGTGTTCGCGAAGTAGTGCAGTTTGCCGGCCTGAACTTCAATTGGGAGACACTGGAGATGACCTGGCTCACGATGGCTATCGTCATCCTCATCGCGTGGCTTGCTACGCGCCACCTTTCACTGGTGCCGCATGGCTGGCAGAACGTGCTGGAGATGATAGTTACAGGCCTCGAATCCCAGATGAACGCAACGATGGGCCGCGGCGGGAAATTCCTAGCGCCGTTCATCATCTCGCTGTTCATGTTCCTGCTGGTTTCGAACTGGCTGGGACTTGTCCCGACATTGTCGTCGCCGACGAACGACCTGAACACCACCCTGGGCCTTGCCCTGCTGGTAATCGTGATGGTGCATACTCTGGGGCTTTACCGGAAAGGTGGGCATTATATCGCTCATTTCTTCCAGCCGACTCCGGTATTCGTCATCATCAATGCTATTGAGGAAATTGCCAAGCCGATCACGCTGTCATTTCGTCTATTCGGCAATATCCTGGCAGGTGAGATACTCATCATCATCCTGCTGAAACTCATGCCGATCTGGATGCCGATACCGTCAGTCCTTTGGCTGGCGTTCAGCATTTTCATCGGTGCCGTTCAGGCATTCATCTTCACCATGCTGTCGATGGCATATCTTGCCAATGCAGTCAAAGAGGACGAGGAGTCCTGAGCCGACGGGCGTCGTCCCGGTCATATCTCTCATTCTAGAGGAGGATTTTATTCATGGAAAATGCAATTATGGTAGCTGCTGCTCTCATCGGTGCCGGTATCACTATGGGCCTTGCCGCTATAGGCGCTGGCCTCGGCGATGGTCTCGTCACGAGCCGCTTCATCGAGGGTATCACTCGTCAGCCGGAGGCTAAGAACACGCTGTTCACGAATACACTGATCTCGGTCGGCCTCATCGAGTCCATGGCCATCATCGCTACGGTCGTGGCCCTCATCATGCTCTATGCCAACCCGCTCATCAAGTGATTTCAGCCGGTTCACTGATGGAGCCGGAGGGCGCAGACGGATATTATGTCTGACTGCTGCACCGATGGCCTGTCAGGATACGAAAAGGGGGCATACTAATTGATAACACTCAACAGCACCTTGATTGCGCAGATACTGAACTTCGTAATCCTGGTTGCCATCCTGTATGCTGTCGCTTACAAGCCGGTTATGAGGATATTGGCCGAAAGGACAAAGAGGATACAGGACAGCCTCGACAAGGCTGATGCCGACCAGCTGGAGGCGGAGCAGACGCTGGCTGACTACAAGAAGCAGCTGGCCGGAGCCCGTACGAAGGCTCAGGAAATCGTAGATAGTGCAGAAAGACGTGCCGCTGCCGAGCGCGAGCAGAGCATCGCCCAGACGAAGGCCGAAATCGAGAAGATGAAGGCTGATGCCCAGGCGGAGATCGCTCGTGACCGCGAGCGCGCCGTTGCCGAGCTGAAGAACGAGGTCGTGGCCCTGTCGCTGGCGGCAGCGGGCAAGATCGTCGCCAAGAATATCGACACGAAGGACAACGAGGCCATCATCGCCGAGTTCACCTCCAAGCTCGATAAGGATAAGCTGGGTGATGCGTCATGCTGAATTTGGAACTGGCCCGCAAATACTCTACGGCCATGTTCGAGATAGCTCAGGACGATGACAAGCTCGTCGAGTATGGCAAAGAACTGATGGACGTCCAGCAGGATTTCGCGGCGGCGCCGCAGCTCATGAGCTATATGGCGAACCCGATGATTCAGCGCGAGGACAAGAAAGCCCTGCTGCGCAAAGCGTATGAAGGGGAGCTCACGCCTGTAGTCCTGAACTTCCTGCTGCTGCTCGTTGACAAACGGCGCATGGAACTGCTGCCGGCCATAGAGGAACAGTACAAAGCGCTTTCGAACAAAGCGCGCGGCATCGTGATTGCCGATGTGACGACAGCAGGTGCGTTCTCTGCCGACCAGCAGACCGCGCTCACGAAGAAGCTTGCCGACCTTACAGGCAAGACCGTGAGCCTGCGCTTGCACAAAGAGCCGAGCCTCATCGGTGGCATCGTCGTCCAGATTGGCGACCGTCGCATCGATGGCAGCGTCAAGGGACGTCTGAGTTCGATGGCTGAGGAGCTATTGGCCGAATAAGGCAATATAGAACCAGTATCTGATAAGCAAACAACTAGAAACTGGGGTGACAGCAAAGTTATGAAAATGAATCCGGAAGAAATAACCGCCATCATCAAGGAGCAGATCAAGAACTATGATGTCGATCTGAACGTCGATGATGTAGGTACGGTTATCGAAATCGGTGACGGCATAGCCCACATCCACGGCCTCGACAAGGCCATGGCCGGCGAGCTGCTCGATTTCGGCAATGATATATATGGCCTGGTGCTGAACCTCGAGCAGGACAACGTAGGTGCCGTGCTCCTCGGTGGTGAGACCGAGATAAAGGAAGGTGCCCAGGTCAAGCGTACCGGCCGCATAATGAGCGTGCCGGTAGGCGATAACATGGTGGGTCGTGTCGTAGACGCCCTCGGACGTCCGATCGACGGCAAGGGCCCCATAGAGACCACGAAGACCCGTCCGGTCGAGTTCAAGGCGCCGGGCATCGCTGACCGCCAGCCGGTCAAGCAGCCGCTGCAGACCGGTATCAAGGCAATCGATGCCCTCGTACCGATCGGCCGTGGCCAGCGTGAGCTCATCATCGGCGACCGTGGCATAGGTAAGACCGCGATCGCCGTCGATACCATCCTGAACCAGAAGGGTCAGGACTGCATCTGCGTCTACGTCGCTATTGGCCAGAAGGCATCGACGGTCGCCCGTGTCGTCAAGACCCTCGAGGAGCACGGTGCGATGGAGTACTCCATCGTCGTAGCTGCTACGGCTGCTGACTCTGCACCGCTGCAGTACCTCGCTCCATATGCCGGCGTCGCCATGGCTGAGTACTTCATGTACGAGAAGCACGGCCACTGCCTCTGCGTATACGATGACCTCACGAAGCATGCAGCTGCCTATCGTGCGATGTCGCTGCTGCTGCGCCGCCCGCCAGGACGTGAGGCTTATCCGGGCGATGTCTTCTACTTGCATTCCCGTCTGCTCGAGCGTGCGGCGAAGCTCTCCGATGACCTCGGTGCTGGCTCCATCACGGCCCTGCCGATCATCGAGACGCTCGCCGGCGACCTCTCGGCCTACATACCGACGAACGTCATCTCCATCACCGATGGCCAGATCATGCTCGAGACCGACTCGTTCTACTCCGGCATCCGTCCGGCTATCAACGTCGGCCTCTCGGTCTCCCGTGTCGGCGGTTCGGCCCAGATCAAGGCCATGAAGCAGGTCGCTGGTACTATGCGCCTCGAGCTCGCCCAGTATCGTGAGCTCGCTTCGTTCGCTCAGTTCGGCTCGGACCTCGACAAGACGACGAAGGCCCAGCTTGATCGCGGCGCCCGCATGGTCGAGACGCTGAAGCAGCCGCAGTACTCACCGATACCGGTACAGGATCAGGTCATGATCGTGTTCACGGCGGTGCGCGGCTTCCTCGATGACATTCCGGTCGACAAGGTCGTTGAGTTCCAGAACGATTTCATCAAATTCATGCGCAACGAGCATCCGGAAGTCGGCCAGCATATCATCGAGCAGAAGAAGCTCGACGATGCGCTTGAGAAAGAAATATCCGATGCGATAAATGAATTCAAGGAAACAGTGACGTACAAGATGACTGAGTCCTAAGCAAGAGGTGATCATATTTGGCTAGTCTACAAGACATACGCCGGCATATCCGGAGTGTCACGAGCATAAAGCAGATCACGAACGCCATGGACATGGTCGCGAATTCGCGACTGCGCCACGCCAAGGAAGCAGCCAACAACAACCGCCCCTATGCGGAGAAGGTCAACGAAGTCGTCCGCGACATAGCGGCGCATTCCGAGGGCTTCTCTCATCCTCTGCTTGAGGAGCACGAGGGCGGCAAGCGCTTGTTCCTGGTAATGGCAGCCGACAAGGGCCTGGCCGGAGCCTATTCCAGCAACGCCTGCAAAAAGGCGGTAGCCGAGATGGGCGAGGATGGCCGGACCGCTGAACTCATCACCGTGGGACGTAAGACTCGCGACTACTTCCGCTACAGAAACTACAATATCGTAAACAGCTACATCGGTATCAGCGAGCGCCCCTCGGTAGAGAACGCCCGCACCATTGCTCAGGAGCTCATCAAACGCTATGAGAGTGGCGAATACAGCAGTGTGACCATGATCTACACGCGCTTCGTCAACACCATCTCCTGCGTGCCCGAGGCTGTACCCATGCTGCCCTTCAACAATCTGGCCGGCGACGGCACAGAGGAGAGCGGGCCGCATGCCGAGTACATCTACGAGCCGAACGCCGAAGAGGTCCTGGGATTCCTACTGCCGCAGTATCTATTTACGACCATCTACGCCGCACTCCTGCAGTCGGCGGCCAGTGAGCTCAGCTCCCGCATGAATGCTATGAGCAATGCTACGGACAACGCTGAAGAGCTCGTCGGCAAGCTCAATCTGCACTACAACAAGGTACGTCAGGCCGGCATAACCACCGAGTTGAACGAGATCGTCAGCGGTGCCGAGGCTCTGAAGTAAGGAGGATTACCATTGGCAAAAGGTAAAGTCGTACAGGTCATAGGACCTGTCGTAGATATTGAATTCCCGGCGGGCGAGCTGCCGGCAATTTACAACGCTATCAAGATCGTCGGCACCGTCGGCGAAGGCGATACGAAGAAGGACATCGACCTCATCGTCGAGGTCATGCAGCACCTGGGCGACAGCGTCACCCGCTGCATCGCTATGGATTCCACTGATGGACTCGTCCGCGGCATGGTCGCTGAGGATACCGGTGCTCCGATCAAGGTGCCGGTCGGCGAGGAGACACTGGGCCGCGTGTTCAACGTCCTCGGCCAGACGGTCGATAAGAATCCGGAGCCGGTCAACGCCAAAGAGTACTGGCCGATTCATCGTCCTGCTCCGAAGTTCGATGAGCAGGAGACGAGCAGCCAGATCCTCGAGACTGGTATCAAGGTCGTCGACCTCATCGCTCCGTACTCCAAGGGCGGTAAGACGGGTCTGTTCGGCGGCGCTGGCGTCGGCAAGACCGTCCTCATCATGGAGCTCATCCATAACATCGCTACTGAGCACGGCGGCTACTCCGTATTCGCCGGCGTCGGCGAGCGTACCCGTGAGGGCAACGATCTCTGGGGCGAGATGACCGAGTCGGGCGTTATCGATAAGACGGCGCTCGTCTATGGCCAGATGAATGAGCCTCCTGGAGCTCGTATGCGCGTCGGCCTGACCGGTCTGACGATGGCGGAGTATTTCCGTGACAAAGAGCATCAGGACGTGCTGCTCTTCATCGATAATATATTCCGCTTCATACAGGCAGGTTCCGAGGTCTCGGCTCTGCTGGGCCGCATGCCGTCGGCTGTCGGCTATCAGCCGACGCTGACCACCGATATCGGTGCCCTGCAGGAGCGCATCACCTCGACGAAGGACGGCTCCATCACTTCGGTCCAGGCTGTATATGTCCCGGCCGATGACCTGACGGACCCGGCACCGGCGAACACATTCACCCACCTCGATGCCACGACCGTTCTTTCGCGTCAGATCGCCGAGCTCGGTATTTATCCGGCTGTCGATCCGCTCGATTCCACGAGCCGTATCCTGGCTCCGGATATCATCGGCGAGGAGCATTACAAGGTAGCGCGTGGCGTGCAGGCCGTGCTGCAGAAGTATAAGGAACTGCAGGATATCATCGCCATCCTCGGTATGGAGGAACTCTCTGACCAGGATAAGCTCACCGTTTCGCGTGCTCGTAAGATTCAGCGTTTCCTGTCGCAGCCGTTCGCCGTGGCTGAGCAGTTCACGGGCCAGGCTGGTAAGTACGTGCCGCTCAAGGAGACCATCCGCGGCTTCCGCGAGATACTCGAGGGCAAGCACGATGACCTGCCTGAGGCAGCATTCTACATGGTCGGCACGATCGACGAAGCTGTAGAGAAAGCGAAGAAGATAGCTGCAGAGGAGGGATAATCCATGGCTACTATCAAGCTGGAGATTGTCTCGCCTGACAAGGTCGTTTATTCAGAAGATATCTATATGCTCATCGTCCGCTCGACGGGCGGCGAGCTCGGCATCCTGCCGCATCATGCTCCGCTCGTGACGGGACTCATCCCGCACGCCATGCGCGTGAAATTCGCAGATGACCGTGATGAGCAGCTGATCGCTGTTGCCGGCGGCTTCATGGAAGTCACACCGGAGAAGATCACTGTCCTGGCAACTGCTGCCGAGCAGCCAATCGACATCGACATCAACCGGGCCGAAAGAGCCCGCCAGCGCGCGCTGGATCGTCTGGCGAAAATCCACGACGAACCCGAGGCCGCTGTCGACATCGACGTCGAGCGCGCTCAGCTGGCCCTGGCGCGAGCCGAGGCCCGTCTGAAGGCCGCCGGACATTACGCAGAGTAAAAGTTCGATGAACCAAAATTCGCCGTTGCATGACCATCATGCAACGGCGAATTTTTAATGTTCCTATCAATATCAATGGGAGCGATGCTGGCAGCCAGATATGAAAGTTCTTGATTTCTCTTCGAATTGCCTGTATGTAGTCCAAGAAAACTTCTGGGACAAGAAGCGTATAAGCAATACTCTGCCCTCATTACCGGCACGATAGCGAAATTCTTCCTGCGTCATCTCAGCGAGGTCGATGCCAATGGCCGGATGGTGCTGCGTGTACATTGAAAGACGGAGCAGGAGAGAGGTAGGCGCCGCAAAGCAGTTCGGCTTTGCGGCGCTTGTCTTATATGAGCATTGGCGGTATAATCATAAATAATAGATAATCCAGGGGGATGCGGAGCTATGGCCGGAAACTTGGGGATGATGGACCCGGAGATGCTGGAGGGCCTGTTTGGTGAGGCGGGCGACAGCATCGTGCTGACCGATGCAGAGGAACGGGTTTTATATATAAACGAGGCTGGACTGGAGCTACTGGAACTTCAGAAGCTTCCACCGCAGAAGAAGTTCAGTGACATATGCCGACTGGTCAACGTCATTACGGGCGAGCCATTTCCGAGTCCGCTCGCTAAAGCCATGCGCACCAATAAGGCTTGCGGGCTGGCACAGGATATCGGCGTGATGCGCAGCGATGGCTCGGCTTATCTGTCGGCGACCTGCTCGCCTATGAGCCATTCCGGCAGGGTGACAGGGTGCTTCATAATATTGCGCAATATCACACGCCTGCGCGTGCTCGAGCGGCATATGGCCGAAGAGGAGCGCTACATGCATGCCGTTTTCGCAGTTGCCAGTGTCGGCCTCTGCATATTGGACAAGTACGGGGACATACAGGAAATCAATGCCCGTGGCCTTGAAATCATGCAGACGACGGAGCGCGAGGCTCTGGGCGTACAGTTCGGTGATGCTTTCTGCTGTGAGAACAGTCTCGAGCGTGGCTGCGGGCACAGCCTGGCCTGCCGCCATTGTCCGGTGAGGAATAACATAGAGGCAGCCGTGTATGACGAGAATTTCAAATCCGAGTTCAACGTGCTGATACACTCCGCGCGGTCGAAGAAGAAAAAAATCTGGCTGAAGATACTGCTATCCCAGGCTGGTTTCGGCTCCGAACGGCGCATCGTGCTGTCCATGGTCGATGAGTCGGACCGCAAGACCCGTGAGCATGAGCTCGAGCAGATGCGCATGGCAGCGGAGGAAGCCAGCCGGGCGAAGTCGCGTTTCCTCGCGAATATGAGTCACGAGATACGCACGCCGATGAACGGCATGTCAGGCATGATTGAGCTGGCTATGCGCGAGCCGATGTCGGAGCGGCAGCGGGAGTGTCTGAACAACGCGCGTCAATGCTCGCGCGACCTGCTCGCCATCATCAATGACATACTTGATTTCTCGAAGCTCGATAGCGGCCATGTCCATATCCACATAGCCGGTATGGATATGTATGCGCTCATCAGGCGCATACGCACCATATATGGTCCTTTGGCTGAGAGCAAGGGGCTGAAACTGATCGTGCCGCGCGAGCAGGACCTGCCTCATTTCATCCGCAGTGACTCGCTGCGTCTGCGGCAGATATTGCGCAATCTGCTGTCGAATGCCCTGAAGTTCACGTCGGAGGGCAGCATAGAGGTCAGTGTGAAGCTGAAGTCGCATCAGTCCCAGCCGGTCATTGCCTTTACGGTGGCTGATACGGGCATCGGTATGGACAAGGCGGACCTCGATAAGCTGTTCCGCCCGTTCACCCAGGTCGATATGTCGGCTACGCGCAACTTTGCAGGGACGGGACTCGGACTCGCCATATGCCGGGGGCTTGTATCAGCGATGGGCGGCGATATAACCGTCCATTCGGAGCTGGGAAAGGGCAGTGCTTTTACGTTCTGGCTGCCGTATATCGTGGCCGACCACTCGGATGAGGAACAGACGGGCTCAGAGGTATTCCTGAGCCCCTGGCGGAGGCTGGGTATGGAGCCGGGTACGGCCCCTGTCGCGCCGGATACGGCGGCAGTGAGCCAGGTGCGGCGCGAGGCCCGGCAGAAGGCTGCTGAACTCGATGTGGGCCAGCTGCTGAAATATGCCCAGGCCCGGCTCGAGCAGAAAAAGCCGGAGGACAGGTAAGGAATGCCGATACAGGGCGTTCCGGCAGGATGAAGGATGGGGATACTATGAAGATATTGATCGCCGAGGATGACCGGCTGAGCCGCACGTTCATGGCGGAGTTCATGGCCGACTACGGGGAATGCCATCTGGTTGCGGACGGCATGCAGGCCATGAATGCCTATATCGAGGCGTTGAAGGCTGGCGAGCCATATGATCTGCTCTGCCTTGATATCATGATGCCGGAGGTCGACGGCCTGCAAGTCCTCAAGGTCATACGCGAGCTCGAGGAGCAGAATGGCGTGGCGACCGATGAGCGTCTGAAGATCATCATGATGACGGCGGTTGCCGATATGGATAACATCAATGAGGCTTTCGAACTCGGCTGTGATGCATATGCCTCGAAGCCAATCGATACTGATAAAATAAAAGAGCTGCTGGCCGGACTCGGCATCATGCCATTGGGCGGCAAATCGGGACAAAAGGCTGAAAAGCCGGAAGGCGGTACGATATGACAGAGCTGATCAAGCAGTTGCAGGAGAAGAAAGGCTTTTCTGAGTCTGAGTCGATGATTGCCGACTACTTATTGGCGAATTTCCGCTTTTTGCCCAGCATGTCTACGCGTCAGTTGGCAAGGGAGACATATACCAGCTCGGCGGCCATCGTGCGTTTCTGCCAGAAACTTGGCTTCGGCGGCTATACGGAGTTCCGGGTGCGGTTCCTGGCGGAGATGATGCAGTACATCGAGCGGCCGCATGGCGATAATCTGGAGATGACGGACCGCGACTCCGTGCATTCGATATTGGACAAGGTCACGAATATTGAGATCGAGGCCTTGCGCGATACGTACAGTATGCTTGACCCTGCGGATTTCATGCGGGCCTATCGCATCATCTCCGACGCGGGCCATGTGGATTTCTATGCTACGGATGACAATGTCAACATCGCCAATATGGCAGCGACGAATCTGCTCATCGCCGGGCTGAGTGCCACCGTGTATCCGTCCGTGAATATGCTTTACCAGCTGTCCGTCAGTGCTCCCAGACAGCATGTCGGCTTCTTCATCAGCCGGACTGGTGAGAACAGGATGCTGATCGATATGGCGCATGTGTTGCACCTGCGCGGTAATCCGATCATGCTGCTGACCGCCACCAGCAAGTCCTCTCTGGGAGCGATCGCGGATACCGCGTTCACCGTAGCGACCTCGAACAAGATGGAGGAGCTGGGGCCACGCGTATTCCTGTCAGGAGCGAAATATGTCGTGGATATACTTTTCGCCGTGCTCATGACGCGCGTCGATTACAAGATGGCGCGTCAGAAGGAGCAATGGTTGCGCAAGAACTTCCATTATTGATAGAAATAGATTTGCATTAGAAAACATACGCTAGTAGAGTATCTACCGATACTGCAGTCTGAGGACTGCGGTATCGGTTTTTTTGTGTGACGGGGACTCTGGTGTAACAATGCTACAGGCTGAGAAAATTTATTTTGCAGGACACGGAGCAGCGTTTCATATTGTTTTAGCGGCATTGTTATGTATGTAAACAGAATGTTATAGTTAAGTTACCTTAAGGGAGCGGCTGAGGGACAGCCGGATAATGAAAAGAGGAAAGAGGATTAGAGCATGAGTAAACAAAAGGCTTTCGATAAACTTATCGAAATCATGGGTGAGTTTGCCCAGATCAGGGCCGTAGCTGCTCTGCGTGATGGCTTCATAATGACGACGCCATTCACCATATGCGGTTCGGTATTCCTGCTGCTGGCGAATCTGCCTGTTCCTGGGTATACGGAATTCATGGCCGGCATATTCGGCAGTGACTGGACCGCGCCGCTCAATGCAGTCGCCGGTGGCACGTTCAGCGTGCTGGCCCTGATCGTTGTCCTGTCCATCACTTATAAGTTCGTCGAACAGGAGGGCTGCGATGCGATCATGGCGTCGATACTGGCACTGTCGACATTCCTGATCTTGATGCCGCCTACGCTGCTCACCAAAGGGGGAGAGACCGTAGGCGATATCATACCGAAGGCATGGGTCGGCAGTAACGGCGTCATAACCGCCATCCTCGTAGCATTCTTCGTCGCTTATGTATTCTGCTATTGCGAGAAGAATCACATCGGCATCAAGATGCCGGACGCAGTGCCGCAAGGCGTTGCCAAGGCGTTCTCGGCCCTTGTACCGGGCATGATTTTCTTTACGTCGGCGTCGGTACTCTATGGCATATGCCACTACGTCGGAGCGACGACGCTGCCGGAGCTCATATTCAAGGTCATACAGACGCCGTTGCAGGGCCTGTCGGATTCGCTGGCGGGCGGCACGATCATCGTCGGTCTGCAGAGCGTGTTGTTCTGGGCCGGCATCCATGGACCGAACGTCGTCGGCGGCGTTGTGAGCCCGCTGCTTATAGCGAATTCGCTTGACAACCAGCATCTGCTGGATATGGGCATGCAGCTCCTCGGCAATCCGCAGGCGAAAATCATAACCTGCCAGATCAACGATGTATTCGTCAAGAGCGGCGGCTGCGGCCTGACGCTCGGCCTCGTCCTAGCCGGCATGTTCACGGCCCGCTCGCAACAGATGAAATCCCTGTTGCGCATGTCATTCGTACCGGGATTGTTCAATATCAATGAGCCGATCATCTTCGGCCTGCCGATCGTGTTTAACCCGTATCTGTTGATACCGTTCATACTGGTTCCGCTGGTAGCACTCTATGTTACCTATTTTGCGATCAGCATCGGTTTCATGGCGCCGTTCAGCGCCGTGCAGGTACCGTGGACGACACCGCCGATCATTGCCGGGTTCCTGCTCGATGGCTGGCAGGGAGCTGTAGTCCAGATCATCAACCTGGCCATTGCGACGGTTGCTTATTTCCCGTTTGTCAGAGCACAGGACAAAGCGTTCCTGAAAGAGGAAATGGAAAATGATGCTGATGCCGCAGAAGGCTGAAGAATTGTTGAGTGAATAGAGACAGAGAAGGGGTATATGATGATGAATAAGAAAATGACGACTGCACTGATGCTTGGCCTGACCATGAGCCTGTCGGGAACGGTCTTTGCGGCTCCGACGGAATCGGCTGCTGATATCGATGCCCGTCTGGCAGCCCTGGAGGCGCAGCAGCAGCAGCTGGCTCAGCAGATCAGCGCGCTCAAAAAAGAGAACGCCAAGCTGAAACAGGCGAACCAGATTGCCAAGAGCAATCGGAACGCCATCAAAGGGCTCAAAGATGCGCAGAACCGCATCCAGATCAAGGGCTTCGGACGTCTGGCCTGGGATAATGACAATATCAACGGCTATATCAACCGCAATGACTTCCGTCGTACCTACCTCGACCTCGAGGGGAAATACAAGGTCAATGATAAGTGGAATGTCAATTTCCAGGCTGAGACCGTTCAGCATTATGCCAAATATGTCACAGCGGAATCCGGTTCGGCAGTTTATCATCCGAAAGATACTGACCATAAATACGATAATGAACACGGCACGATCCAGCGCGTCTGGGTCGAGGGAAATGTTGGCAAGGTCAATCTCGATATCGGCCGCAGATGGCGCGGCATGGGCTACAACTTCGTCTTCTTCGGCAATGAGTCCGATGGTGCCGTTGTGAGTACACCGGTGCCGGGTACGAATCTCACGGCGGAGGCTTATTACCTCACCCCGACCGACCGTGGCTATCACTTCAGTGTGGCCGGCGTCGGCGTAAAGGGACGCGTCAGCCCGAAGCTTGAGATTCGTGCCGCATACGGCAAGCTGAATGTAGGCAAAAAGGACTTGCTTGGCACCAATTATTACGATAAGGGCAAAAAAGATGCCACTCATACATTGCCATCAGGTACTCCGGACGTATATTATGCTGGATACCCGAATTCAGTCGGTTCGCAGGCTTTCCTGCTCGGCGCCATGTGGAACCCGGTGAAGAATATCTTCCTGCTCGGTGACTATGTACGCACGAACCGTGCTTCCAATTCCGGTTATGCGGAGAATAGCAGAACGATAAAGTTTGATGGCAAAGACAGCTACGCCATCCAGATGAATTACCGTTGGCCGGATCTCAACAGTCCGGGATCTTTCCAGCTCTATACGAGATACTACAACTACCCGAACAATGAAAACGATCTTGTAGGCGTATTCGGCGACAAGCAGGATGGCGCATTCCATTCCGGCAATCGCGGCTGGGTCTTCGGCTTCAAGTATGTACCGATAAAGAACATCGAGTGGGATACTTTCTACATGGCAGCAAAAGCAACCAAGCTGGTGTGGGGCAATGACCGTGGCGGTTCGTACCATCACAATCTCCTGCGCACGCGGGTTGATTTCCACTTCTGATCTCAGTCTTTATATTTGTTAAAAAGGGGTTTTATCATGAAAAAAATCGTATTGCTTTGCGCTTCCGGCATGTCCACGAGCATGCTCGTCAAGAAGATGCAGGCCGCAGCCAAGGAAATCGGCTACGAATGCTCGATCGATGCCTTTTCGGTGAGCGAGGCTGCCACCAAGGCCGCTGACGCCGATGTCATCCTGCTCGGACCGCAGATCCGTTTCCAGAAGCAGAAGCTCGCTGAAGAGCTCCCGAACAAGCCGATCGAGGCAATCGACATGCGCATGTATGGCCGCATGGATGGCAAGGGCGTGCTGGAGATGGCACGGAAGCTGATGAAGGACTGAGGTGGCATTGATGGAAGGATTGGAACTTATCGCATTCCAGATTATCTCTGGTGTCGGCACGGCACGCAGTTCGTACATCGAGGCCATCCAGGAGGCGAAGCAGGGGCACTATGACAAGGCAAAGCAACTGCTCAAGGATGGCGATAAGGCTTTCGTCGAGGGGCATGATGCTCATACCCAGCTGCTCCAGCAGGAGGCCTCAGGCAAAGAGGAACCACTGAATCTCCTCATCATACATGCGGAGGATCAGCTGATGAGTGCGGAGGCCTTCAAGACCATCGCGCTCGAGTTCATCGATGTTTATCATCGTCTGGACGATGTGGAGAAGGAGCATTGATTATGAGTTTTCCGAAAGGATTTCTGTGGGGCGGCGCAGTCGCTGCTCATCAGATAGAGGGCGGCTGGCAGGCTGGTGGCAAAGGCATCAGCGTGGCTGATGTCATGACCGTCGGCGGGCCGGGAAAGCCCCGTGAGATTACGGATGGAGTCCTCCCTGGCAAGGTATATCCGAACCACGAGGCCATTGAATTCTACTCGCATTATAAAGAAGATATTGCCCTGCTGGCGAAACTGGGCTTCAAATGCTTCCGCACGAGCATTGCCTGGACGCGCATCTTCCCGAACGGCGATGAGCTGGAGCCGAATGAAGAAGGGCTGAAGTTCTATGATGATCTCTTTGATGAAATGCATAAATACGGCATGGAGCCAGTGGTCACGCTGTCGCATTTCGAGATGCCCTATCATCTCGTCACGAAGTACGGCGGCTGGCGCAACCGCAAGCTGATCGACATGTTCGTCCGCTTTGCTGTGACGTGCTTTATGCGGTACAAGGACAAAGTCAAGTACTGGATGACGTTCAATGAAATCAACAATCAGCGCAATGTCAATGATGCCTTTGCCTCGTTCACGAACTCGGGCGTCATCTATCAGTCGGGCGAAGACCGCCATGAGGTGCTCTACCAGGTCGCGCATCACGAATTCGTGGCCTCGGCCAGAGCCGTTGTCGAGGGGCATAAGATAAATCCAGATTTCCAGATCGGCTGCATGCTCGCCATGTCGCCGGTATATCCGGAGAACTGCAAACCTGAGAATCAGATCGCAGCGCTCAAAGAGATGGATAAATCGTTCTACTATGGCGATGTGCAGTGCCGGGGGCACTATCCGCATTACATACTGAAAGAGTGGGAGAATCGCGGGTATAACATCAAAATGGAGGACGGCGACCTCGCCACGCTCGAAGCAGGGAAGGTCGATTATTTCGCGCTCTCCTACTACATGAGCTTTGTCAGCCGCTATGATCCCGAGGATCGTTTCCAGATTGGCCGCGAGGTACCCAATCCATATGTCAAGGCCTCGGACTGGGGCTGGCAGATCGACCCGGTCGGCCTGCGCTATATGCTGAACGTCCTCTCCGAGCGCTATGAGCTGCCGCTGATGATCGTCGAGAACGGCATCGGTCTGCATGAGCAGCCGGAGGCTGACGGCATGGTGCATGATGATGAGCGCATCCGTTACTTCGCGGCGCATATCGCTGAGATGAAGAAGGCCATCGAGGAAGACGGAGTCACGCTCATGGGCTACTGCCCCTGGGGACCGATCGACCTCGTCTCCGCCAGCACGGGGGAGATGGAGAAGCGCTATGGATTCATCTATGTCGATAAGAATAACAAGGGTGAGGGCACGCTGAAGCGTACACCAAAGAAGTCGTTTTACTGGTATCAGAAAGTCATTAAGAGCAACGGCGAGGACCTGTCGGTCGATTAAAGCCGGAAAATGATGATATATTGTCAGGAGGAATCATGATGTTTGATCTTCGCAAGAAAGCAATCGGTGCAGCGGTCCTGATGGCTTTGGCAGCGCCATTTGCCCAGAATGCCATCGTGCCGCAGAGCGTCCTCGCGGCTCCGGCCACGCAGACAAAAGCTGAAGATGCCTTTACGGTCGACCTCACGAAGGGGGAGAACAGCCTGTTCGAGGCTTCGAATGGCTGGACGAATGGCATGCCGTTCAACTGCTTCTGGCACAAGGAAAATGTGACGTTCGATGATGGCGCGATGCAGCTCATCATTGATGAGTCGCCGAATCCGGCTGCGGACAAGGTCCCGTACTCGGGCGGCGAGTATCGCAGCAAGCAGACCTACGGCTATGGTCGCTACGAGGTCGTCATGAAGGCTATCAAGAACGATGGTGTCGTTTCGTCGTTCTTCACCTACACCGGCCCCTATGATGGCGATCCGTGGGATGAGATAGATTTCGAGGTGCTCGGCAAGGATACGACGAAGGTCCAGCTCAACTACTTCCGTAACGGCAAAGGCGGTCATGAAAAGATGATCGATCTCGGCTTCGATGCTTCCGAGGATTTTCACACCTATGCCTTCGAATGGCACAAGAACTCCATCATCTGGTATGTTGATGGCAAGGAAGTATTCCGCCGTGAGAACGAGGATCTGCCAGTGACGAAGCAGAAGATCATGATGAACGCCTGGCCGGGCAAGGGCGTCGATGGCTGGCTCAAAGAATTCAAAGATGACAATCTCCCGCTGACGGCTGAGTATAAGTCCATCAAATACACGCCGTTTGCAGAATGAGGTGAGCTTATGCAGCGCAAAATGCTAACGCATCTGTTGCTCGCTGGTCTGGCGGCATGGCAGTTGTCTGCCATGCCGGCTGAGGCGGCAGATGCCGGTATGCACGTAGATCAGGTCGGCTATCTCACTGGCTATGAAAAGGTCGCCATGGTCACGGATGACGGCGAGCAGGATTTCGCTATCGTCGATGCCGGGAATGGCAAGACGGTATATAAGGGAAAGCTGTCGGCAGCGAAAAAGGATGCCATGTCGGAGGAAACGCTCCGCCGGGCGGATTTCACAGCCCTGAAGACGCCGGGCACCTATATGCTGAAGGTCGGGACCCGGGTTTCCTATCCCTTCGAAATCGGCGATGATGTTTACCATCAGGCAGCTCATGATACCTGGCGCTCCTATACGCTGTCGCGCAGCGGGACGCCCATCGACGATAACGTCACGGGCCTGAAGGTGAAGATGGGACATCCGCAGGATCGGCAGGCAACGGTGTACTTTACCGATGCGGTGAGCCGTAAAGGCGACCAGCAGGATGTCAGCGGCGGCTGGTATGATGCCGGCGACTATGGCAAATACACGACGACGGGCAGCCTCGCCTCGGCGGAGCTGATGCTCGCCTATGAATCGAATCCTGCCGGGTTCACGCGCGGCCAGTTGGATTTCCCTGCCGGCATAACGGCAGACAACAAGCTGCCGGATGCCCTGAATGAAGTGAAATACGAGCTGGATTTCCTCCAGAAGATGATGCGTAAAGATGGCAGCACCTATCATAAGGTGTCCGGTGCGGTATGGCCGGGCTTTGACAAGAGCCCGGATACGGATACGCAGGAGCGGTTCCTCTATGGTACCTGTACGGCCAGCACCGCTATGTGCGGTGCCAGCTTCGCCATCGGCGCGCGCGTCTACAAGGCAGATGATGCAGCGTATGCCCATCAGCTGCTGAAGAAGGCCGAGCAGATCTGGCAGTATCTGGCGAAAAATCCGCAGTCCGTATTCCGCAATGATGAGGGACAGCAGAGCGGCTCCGGGCCGTATGATGATCTCGACGACCGACAGGAACGGCTCTGGTTCGCGGCAGAAATGTACCGTACGACAGGCGCCAGGAAATACGAACAGTATTTGAGCGAGCACCGTCAGGAGCTGCTCACGAAGCCGGGATTCTTTACCTGGGACAACACCCTGGCGCTGGCACAGTTCGCCTATGCCAAATCCAAGGCAAAGGATAAGGATCTGCAGCAACAGGTTCGCGATGTATATCTTGCCAAGGCTGACGAAATCCTGGGCAAGATCAGGCAGGATGGCTTCAACTGTGCACTCGCTCAGAATGAATATACCTGGGCGTCAACGAAAAACGATCTGACGCAGGCGGATATGCTCCTGATGGCCTATCAGCTGCGTCCCGAGAAATCCTATATCGACGGTGCTCTCGATCAGGTTCATTACATGTTCGGTCGTAATTCGCTGGATAAGAGCTTCCTGACCGGCGAGGGGGATAACTATCCACAGCATCCTCATAATCGCATTCATGAGAGTACGGGAGCCTACGTCCCCGGTCTGCTCGTCGGTGGACCGAATGCCGTATCGGGTGGCGATCCCGACCAGACGGCGTATCTCGCCAGCGGACACATTCCGACGGCTAAATCGTATCTCGACGTGCTGACTTCATGGTCGACGAATGAATATGCCATCGATTATACCGGCGTCGCTGCCTACGCTCTCGCGTATTTTGCGGCTCCACATCAGCACTGACAGGAAAGGGGAACATGTGATATGCATAAGAAACAACAAGCAGCCCTGACTCTGGCTGTTCTCGCAGCAGCGGTCAGTGTGGCTCTGCCGACCGAAGCAGCACGTCAGCAGGATGCAGAAAAAGCTGTCGCTCAGGCCGCTCAGCCAGTCCCGGAGACAATTTCGGAAAAAGCTGCCGTGCTGGCACACAGCAAGGTCAAGGTTTCATCATTCAATCTGTCCAGCAATTCCGTGCTGACCAAGGAGAAAATCATCTCTCTGGTGCCGGAACTCGGCAAGGATACCATCGATGTCGCGAAACTCGGGCGCGAGATCGCTCTTTACAACCAGGGCGGCGCTATAAAGATTTTCGCTAATTTCGAGCAGCAGGGCGATGGCTATCGCCTGCATGTCAACTCAGCTACGGGCAAGCATGTTACGGCGGGTATATGGTTTTCGAATAACGGCAATACCTACACGGGTGACAGGCGCGGCACAGTGACTTATGTCGACCGGAATCTGACAGGGCGTGGGGATACGCTCGGAGCTGCGGTCATCAGTTCGCTGGATCATGCCGGCGATGTCCGTCAGGGGGCTGTCAGCTACCGGTTCAATCTGCCCAAGGCGGCCGATACCATGACCATCAGCGCCAGTCTTTCGGATTCCAAGCTCAGCGATTTGGCCAAAGGCTATCCATTCGATATTTCGAGCACGGGCAAGAGTGCTCGTGTCGGCCTGAGCGGCCAGCATTACCTGGCTAATTCCAGCCGCGAAAAAGATTATTTCGATCTCGGTCTTTCCTATCATCATAGTAAGAGCGACGCCAGTCTGACATGGGGAGCACTGAATGTGCCCTTCGGTAAATATTCGGTCAATCACCTGGATACTACGCTCAGCTTCCGTCATCAGGATGCCGGGCTCAGCCATAGATTCCATTACGGTCTTGGTGTGCAGACGAATCTTACCAGCGATGAAGATGATTTCCATGAAATGACGCCGGGCAGCGATAAGCACTACTATGTATTCCATGCTGATGCTTCCTATCAGAAGAAGCTGCCAGGGGACTGGCTGTTCATGGCCCGTACGATGGGACAGTACACCAGTCAGGATCTCATCGGCTGCGAGAAATTCGGTGCTGGCGGTATGGACAGCGTGCGCGGCTTTGATGAAAATATCCGCACGGCGGACAAGGGCATTTCCGGTTCGCTGGAAATCTATACGCCGGTCTGCCTCAAGGGGCTGCGGGCCCTGGCTTTCGTCGATGGGGCATCGCTCAGGAACAATCGCAGCGGCAGTGCCGGTACGGACCTCGCGAGCAGCGGCCTCGGCCTGCGCTACAGCCATGAGAACCTCCGCCTCGCACTCGATTATGCGTGGGTTCTTCATGAGCCGGACAGTGTCGAACATGATCCGGCGGGACATCGCCGGTGGAATTTCTGGGGTGGATTTACCTTCTGATGAACGAAGGAGGAACAGAAAATGAAATTTCGTAGCAAGAAAAAGATGCTGGGATTGGCAGCGCTGCTTGCCGTGAGCCTGGCGGGAACAGCGCCCCAGGCGAACGCCATGCCGACTGGCGGCCAGGCCGTCAACGGCGGGGTCTATCTCATGGATAAGAACTATAGCGCTCCTGATGGACACGGCTGGTTCGACAGCGGCACCGGGGCCATGAATATCCAGGATGGCGACATCATGCAGGTGCAGAAGACATATGACGGTTCTCCGGCACTCCTCATCAAATGGCAGTCGTTCGATATCGAGGCCGGGAACAGCTTTACGATAGATACTGCTGCGTTTAATGTCCCTGTGGTCAATCTCGTGAGCAGCGAGACCGCGACCACGATTGCCGGAACGCTGACCGAGAAGGGCGCTGCAGGAGCCTATATCGTCAACACGAATGGCATAAATATCGCTTCGACCGCGCATCTCGATGTCGCAAATCTCACGCTGTCGACGGCGTCTGCCAGCGATGATGAGTGGAAGAATCCGACGGCGGTACTGGCGACGAAGGCTGCCAATGGCGGTATAAGCATGGAAAACGGTGCCAGCATCCAGGCCTACCAGAACTTTGCCACGCAGAGCTTGACCCTCGATGTCGCGGAAGGCGTGAGCTTTACGCTGCAGCCTGATGGCAACAACAACTATGTGGCAGATGCGACTGGGGCCTATGTGCCGGAGACGCCGAGTTGGACGAGCAGCAGCGTGAATCTGACTGCGGCGGGCGATGTGCGATTCGCTGGTACGATGGCGGGCATCCCGGTAGACGGGGCGACCAGCATCAGCCGTACGGCATCCTACAGCATTACGGGAGCCAAAGTCGATACGACCGGAGCAACGCTTCCTGACAGCATCGTCATAACCCAGACAGAGGTCGTTCAGCCGGAGCCAACTCCTCCAGAGCCCACTCCGGTTTCTCCGGTGAACAAGGCCGGTCTGCGGGAACTGCCGCATTCGGTCCAGCAGGCGATGGCCGCTGTCCCCGAGGAGCAACAGGAAACTGCCACCAAGGCAGCGACTGAGGCAGTTCCGCTCATGACCTCGAAGGCTAACGATTCCACCGCTGTCGCTGCTGGCCAGCCGGCTGGAACTCCGGGTACGGTGGCAGACACCGCGACATTGACAGTGAAAGAGTCGCCCGCATCGCAGCCAGCGTTGCCGGGCAGTGTCGAAGTAGCTGATGGCGTCAGCTTCTCGAAGATATGATTGAATAGTTGTAGGGGAGACCCTCTTATTGCGCAGGCACAACTCTGCAGCAGTGGTAGATGTATCGCTGCTGCGCGAGTTGTGCCTGTTGCGTTTTGTAAGGGACAGACTTCTGAGTCCGGTCATTATAAAAAGCGGAACAGCGCTTGTAATTACTGTCTTTTATGAGTATAATTGAATGGTAAATCAGACATAGCAGCCCGTCAGAAGAAGGGCTTGTAGATAGGGAAACCGGAAGGGGAAATTGAAACAATGTTTGGCATGTCAATGGATATAGGTATAGATCTCGGAACAGCGAATGTGCTTGTCTACGTGAAGGGGAAGGGCATCGTGCTGCGTGAGCCGTCGGTCGTGGCCGTGGACCGCGATACGAACCATGTCCTGGCCATCGGCGAGGAGGCGCGCCGCATGATTGGCCGCACGCCGGGGAATATCGTGGCGATCCGTCCGCTGCGCGAGGGTGTCATAGCTGACTATGACATCACGGAGAGCATGTTGCGCCATTTCATAGAGAAAGTCGTGGGGCACAGCTTCGTATTCCGTCCGCGCATCATGATATGCATACCGTCGGGCGTGACGATGGTCGAGCAGCGTGCGGTCCAGGAGGCAGCGGAGCAGGCTGGCGCCCGCCATACGCAGCTCATAGAGGAGCCGCTCGCGGCGGCGCTCGGTGCCGGCCTCGACATCGTGGAGCCGTGCGGCTCGATGGTCGTCGATATCGGCGGTGGCACGACGGATATCGCCGTCATATCGCTCGGCGGTATCGTGAACAGCGCGAGCCTGCGCATCGCGGGCGACCGTTTCGATGATGATATCATGGACTATGTGAAGCGCGAATTTAACCTGCTCATTGGCGAGCGCACGGCTGAGGATGTGAAGATGCGCATCGGCGGTGCCTATCCCGATGCGCGCAATGAGTCGATGGAGATCCGTGGCCGCGATATGCTGTCGGGCCTGCCGAAGACCATCGAGGTGACGACGGCCCAGGCTGCTGCGGCTATGGAGCAGTCGGTCACGCGCATCGTCGAATGTGTGAAGAAGGTCCTCGAGGAGACGCCGCCGGAGCTGTCGGCGGATATCATGGACCGTGGCATCATCATGACGGGCGGCGGCGCCATGCTCTATGGCCTCGATGAGCTCATTCGCCGCGAGACGCAGATACCGACAGCGCTGGCTGAGGATCCGCTGTCCTGCGTGGCCATAGGCTGCGGCAAGGCACTGGATTCGTTCTCAAAATTCGATGGCAAGGCTTATAACGCCAAGCTGGGGAAATAATTGGGCAGGAATTCTGCCGTCTCAGGGCGAATGATAACAAGCAGAGGATTTTTTTACACCAGTTCGATGGACACGATGGGGAATAACAGGGAATGGGAGTGGCGATATGTGGCGTGGCTTGTATACGGCAGCGGCTGGTATGATAACCGAGACCAGGCGTACGGATACGATAGCGAACAATCTGGCGAATACGAATACGACAGGCTACAAGGCTGACAATGCCGTCAGCCGCGAGTTCGCCCCGATGCTGATCAGGCGTATCAACGACAACCGGGCCGACGATATAACGCGCATAAAGGATTTCTCGGTGATGGGCAATCAGGCACCGGTGGTAGGAGAGCTCGGGCTCGGCTCCTATGTGGCTGAGATAGCGACCGACCATGCGCAGGGACCGCTGCAGACGACGGGCAATACGTATGACCTGGCCATATCCGGTACCGGGTATTTCGCTGTGCAGACGCCGCAGGGAGTGCGCTATACGCGCGATGGCTCGTTCTACCGGTCGGCGACCGGCCAGCTGCAGACGGTGAATGGCCAGGCGGTGCTCGATGTCAATGGCAATCCGATAACGATACCGGGCAATGCGCGCAGCATCACCATCGGCTCGAAAGGCCTGATCCGGGCGGATGGCCGGACCATAGCGCAGCTGCAGTTCGTGCAGTTCGGCAATCCTGAGGACCGCCGGGCCGTGCTGAAGCAGGGCAACAATCTCTACTACCCGCAGGCCGGGGCTGTACCGCAGCCGGCTACGGGCGAGATCCAGCAGGGCATGCTCGAGATGAGCAATGCCAATGTCGTCAACGAGATGGTCGAGCTCATCAACAACTACCGCATGTATGAAGCGGGGTCCAAAGCGGTCGTGACGCAGGACTCCATGCTCGACAAGTCCGTGAATGATGTCGGACGTCTGACCTGATGATTTAAGTTCAAGCGACGGACATACGATAATCCATATAGAAAGATAATACGACAGGAATGGGGGAATCATCGCTATGATGAGAGCACTTTGGTCAGCCGCCTCGGGCATGAAGGGCCAGCAGACCAATATGGACGTCATCTCCAACAACATAGCTAACGTAAATACCTACGGTGGCAAGAAGGTCCGGGCGGAGTTCCAGGACCTCGTCTATCAGACGTTGCGCGACGCTGGAGCTGATAGTGGCGCGGACTCGCAGTATCCGACCGGAATGCAGATCGGTCTCGGCACGCGTGTATCGGCGACGAATCGCGTATTCACGCAGGGGTCGCTGCAGTCGACCGAGGGACCGACGGATATAGGCATACAGGGGGAGGGCTTCTTCCGCATCACGCTGCCGGACGGCACGACGGCCTATACGCGCGATGGTTCGTTCAAGCTGGACTCCGATCGCCGGCTCGTCACGACCGATGGCTACCCGCTGGCTGACAACATCACGATCGATGAGACGGCTCCGAGCGACTCCATCGTCATCGCTGGTGATGGCCAGGTATCGTGCACGCCGGCGGGCGGCACGCAGCAGAATGTCGGTCAGATCACGCTGGCTCGCTTCGTGAATCCGGCTGGGCTCACGGCCATTGGCAAGAACCTGTTCGTCGTCTCTGAGGCCTCCGGTGATGCCATCGAGTCGAACCCGGGCGAGGATGGAGCCGGGACGCTGACGCAGGGGACGCTCGAGATGAGCAATGTTCAGATCGTCGAGGAAATGGTCAACATGATCGTATCGCAGCGCGCCTACGAGTCGAACTCCAAGGCTATCCAGACCTCCGACTCCATGCTGGAGATAGCGAATGGCCTGAAGCGCTGATATAGCTGACTAGGTATGCGAAGTAAATCGAAAATAATCAGAAGAGCCATTCTATGCATGTTATGGAGTGGCTTGTTCTGTATTTCAGGCGGCGTGATGCCGCCGGAGGATATCCCTGCGGCCGTGCCGGCGGTGGCGGAGGCCTATGGCTCGGGCACTCAGGCGGAACGTTATCCGCAGGAGATCAGCTCGGAGTATTTCGCGCAGCTCGCGAATGATGAGCTCGAGAAAAAGCTGCAGGCCATCGGAGAGACGCGGCGGCACGTACTGCGTCTGCGCCGGGCCCCGCAGCCGATGAGTCTGCCGGCCGGCCAGCTGATCTGCGAAGTCAAAGTGCCGCAGCAGCTGGCTTATGGTGGCGTCAATCCCATATACATCAGCGTATATGTAGATGGGGCGTTTTATCGGCGCAGCGTTTGCTACTATGAGCTGTATGTTTATGAGCATGTGCTGGTCGCGACACACGACCTGGATATAGAAAAGACATTGGCTGCCAGCGACCTGCGCCTCGAGGAGCGATCCATCGATGGCTCACCGGGCAAGTATCTGACAGATATAAATCAGGCCGTCGGGCGTGTGCCCTCGCGGGTGATCCGGTCGGGGACGGCCATAGCCGCAGCGATACTGCAGAATCCCATCGTCATGGATGTCGGCACGCCGGTGACGCTCGTGACCAACTATGGCGGGGTCGAAGCCAAAGCCGAAGGGATAGCCATGCAGAAGGGGCGCGTCGGCAAGATCATACGGGTGCGCAATGCCCGCTCGGGCAAGATGCTGCGCGGCCGGGTCGTCGATGCGACTACAGTGGAGATCATGGCTTGAGGCTTTGAAACTGCCTTTGCGGCAGTGCGGAAAAGGGGTAGTATGATGAAGTGCAAACACTTAGCTGGCTGTACGGCAGTCCTGCTGACACTGACAGCACTGGCGCCAGCCGTGCTGCCGGCAGGCTTCGGCCCGGGACCTGGCGTCGCCACGGCGCAGTCGCTGTGGGGCGGCCCGAATATATTTGCCGATCGCAAGGCGCGCGAAGTCGGTGATATACTGACCATCGTCATCAGTGAGAGTACCTCCCTGTCGACGAGCAAGAAATCATCGAACCAGAAGAGCGGCAGCACCTCGCTGTCGGCCGGGGTCGGGATCTTTGATTTTTTGAAGGCGGCATCGGCCAGTGGCTCGGATTCGTTCACGGCGCAGGGTTCCTCATCAGCGACGAATACGACCAGCGGCAATGTGACGGTCACGGTCGTCGAGGTGCAGCCGAATGGCAACATGGTCGTCGAGGGGACGCAGTCCATATGGCAGAACCGCAATGAGCATAAGATAACGCTGCGCGGTGTCTGCCGTCAGGATGATGTGACGGCGTCGAATACGATACCGTCGACGAAGATCGCAGACGCGACACTGAAGTTCGATGGCAAGGGCCCGCTCAACGCCAAGCAGCGTCAGGGTATATTGACACAGATATTCAATATCCTGTTCTAAATGACAGTCAAGGGGTGACGGGATCATATGAAGAAGTTTTTCGCACTGCTGGCGGCCTGCGTACTGGCGGTCAGCTTCGTCGGTCAGGCGGAGGCTGTGCCGGCAGTGACGCGTATCAAGGACATATCGCATGTCCAGGGCGTGCGCTCGAACCAGCTCATGGGCTATGGCCTCGTCGTCGGCCTGCAGGGCACAGGCGACTCATCGAGCAAGGCACTCGAGACCATCCAGAGTGTGGCGAACATGCTGAAATCCTATGGAATACTGGTCAACCAGAGCTCGCTCAAGGCCGATAACGTGGCTGCGGTCATGGTCACGGCGACGCTGCCGCCCTTTGCCCATGAGGGGGATACCATCGATGTCACGGTATCCTCCATCGGCGATGCGGACAGCATCCAGGGCGGCACGCTGCTGCAGACTCCGCTGCGCGCCGGCAATGGCAACGTCTATGCCGTGGCTCAGGGCGCAGTATCGACGGGCGGCTTCGTCACGGGACGTGGCGGCAGCTCGGCGCAGCGCAACTTCCCGACTGTCGGCACGACGCCGAACGGTGCCATCGTCGAGCGTACGGTCGAGGACGAGATCGGCAGCGACGGCAATCTATCGCTGTCGATAGCGAAGCCGGATTTCACGACGGCCTCGCGCATGGCGGCTGCGATCAATGCCCAGTATGGCAATATAGCCAAGGCAGTGAATCCGGGGCGCATCGATATCAGCATACCGGCGTATTTCCGCAATAATGTGGTCGGTTTCGTGTCGAGCATCGAGGAACTGCCGGTCATGCCGGATAATGCGGCGAAGATCATTGTAAATGAGCGCACGGGCACCATCGTCATGGGGGGCGATGTGGCCGTCGATGAGATAGCGATTACCCAGGGAGGGCTTTCCATCAGCGTTTCGCGGACGAATGATATCTCGCAGCCGAATCCGCTTTCGTATGGCACGACGGTGACGGCCAACAATACCGCCGTGCGGGCCAAGGACGACAAGGCGCATTCTATCGTGCTGCCGGCTACTTCGGCCAATGTCGGTGATATCGTCGGGGCTTTGAACGCTGTTGGAGCCACGCCACGCGATATCATATCGATACTGCAGGCCATGTCGGCCTCGGGCGCGCTGCACGCCGAGTTGCAGATCATATGATAGGAGGCCGACCATGCAGATTGCACCGATATCTATGAATACCGCGCTGAACAGCGGCACGGCTACCGGCGGACTGAACGCCTCAGCTGCATCAGCGGCCAGCCAGGCCCAGGCTGCGAGCTTTGAATCCATGTTGAAAGATGTCCAGCGCCGGGAGACGGCTGCCACTGACAGCAGGCATATCGTGAATGAAGCTGGCAAGACGAAGCGGGACGCCGAGCTCAAAAAAGCGTGCAAGGGGTTCGAGGCCATGTTCCTGAGCCTCATGTACAAACAGATGCGTGCTACCGTGCCGGAGAATACGCTGTTCGGCGAATCGAATGCCGATAAGATATGGCAGGACATGCGCGATACCGAACTCATGAAGAATGTCGCCGACGGTGGCGGCCTCGGTCTGGCGGACATGCTCTACCGCCAGCTGTCGCCGCAGGTCCTGGCTCAGGAAAAAGCCGAGCAGGAGGGCGCCGCCAAAGCTACCGCCGCAGCCGCATCCGTCCAGCAAAAGGCAACTGGCAAGTAAAAAACGAAGGAGTCAGCGCAGCTGACGAAAGAGGTGTAGCAAGAGAAAATCACTATATGGAGTTTTAACTCTAGGTCTAGAGTCAAGTCTCAGCTATACTTCAGCATTGCTGACGTGTAAACACAGGGATGACCTGCCGGTATATTGCCGGCGGGCCATCCCTTCTTTTTCTGTATCATATGTGGTAATATATTACTTAAAACCGCCGCATGACGGTGTCGTTTGTTTTTTGGGAGAGAGGGGGGGATTAACAGCTAAAACTATTTTATAAAAAGTTATAAAATAAATTGAGTAAACTTATACTTTATGCTATAATTATTCCAAAGAGGTGATCCGGATGGAATATTATAGCATAAGGAAGTTTGCCCGCATCCTGGGGGTGACCGCGCAGACTGTCCGCAACTGGGACCGGAGTGGCAGGCTGCACCCGCATCACACCTCACCGAATGGCTACCGTTATTATTCCGAGGAACAGCTGAATCAGATCCTTGAGGTGACGCCGAAAGAGCGGATCACTATTGGTTATTGCCGGGTTTCCAGCAACAAGCAGAAGGACGATTTGGAGCGGCAGATCGAAAGCGTCCGCACGTATCTTCTGGCACAGGGGAAACCATTCCGCATCATCAGTGACATTGGTTCTGGGATTGACTATAAGAAAAAAGGCTTGCAGGAACTGATTCGCGAAATCAATATCAACCATGTTGACAAGGTTGTAATTCTCTATAAGGACAGACTGCTTCGTTTCGGCTATGAGCTGTTAGAATACATGTCAGAGCTTCATGGCACGAAAATCGAGATCATCGATAATACGGAAAAGACGGAGCAACAGGAACTGGTAGAGGATCTTGTACAGATTATCACGGATTTCAGCGGTCGCCTGCAAGGGAAGCGAGCAAACAAGGCGAAAAAGATACTGAGAGAACTGACTGGTGGTGATGCGGATGTTGGTGAAGACAAGCCGGAAGGTCATGCTCCTGCCGAACAAGAAGCAGGAGACAAGGCTGTTTGAGTTTGCCGGGGCAGCTCGTTTTGCATATAACTGGGCGCTCGACAAGGAGATGCAGGCATTCGAACAGAAGAAAGGTTTTATCTCGGCCTATGACCTGAGGAAAGAATTCACGCAGGTCCGTCACGCCAAAGATACGAACTGGCTGGAAGGCATCTCAAACAATGTGACGAAGCAGGCCATCAAAGACTGTGCGGACGCTTATCAGCGGTTCTTTAAGCTCCAGAAAGAGACTGGAATCAAATACACAAAGAAGAGGCTCGCACATCTTGCCAGAATTGGGAAGAAGCCGACCGTCTACGATAGGTACGGACATCCGAAATTCCGCAGCAGGAAGAACGGCTGCTTCCGCTTTTATCAGGACGTAGCGAAAATCCGATTCTCTGGAACGCACGTCAAACTGGAAGCCTTGACGGATTCACGGCGCAAGAACAGGCAGTCCATGAACTGGGTGCATCTTGCTGAGCGAGACCGTATCCCACAAGATGCGAAGTATATGAATCCACGTGTTTCCTACGATGGCGAACACTGGTGGATTTCCGTGACCATCGAGCAGGAGATTTCGGAGCCGACCGGCGTCTATGGGGAAGGGCTCGGGATCGACCTTGGTATCAAGAACCTTGCCGTCTGTTCCGACGGTTTGGCCTATAAGAATATCAACAAGACCGCCAAGATTCGGCGGATCAAGAAGGAAAAGCGCAGGTTGCAGCGCAGGATCTCCCGTGCCTATGGCATGGCGAATCCAATGAAAGAGAAAGGAGTACGTTACAAGAAAACATGTAACCTTATAAGAGCCGAGAAACGGCTTCTACGTTTGAATCACCGGTTAATGAACCTTCGTCAGAACTATACCCATCAGATTACTTCTGAGATTATCGGGCGAAAGCCAAGCCTGATTTGTCTGGAAGACCTGAATGTACAGGGCATGATGAAGAACAAGCATCTCGCAGAGAAGGTCCAGGAAGAAAATTTCTACGAATTTCGCAGGCAGGTCGAGTATAAGGCGGCAAGAGCAGGGATCCCTGTCGTGATTGCCGACCGGTTCTACCCGAGCTCGAAGACCTGTTCGCACTGCGGTCATGTTAAGAAAGACCTGAAGCTCAAGGACAGGACGTATATCTGCCCCGTCTGCGGCAATCAGATTGACCGCGACTTGCAGGCAGCGATCAATCTCAGGGCATATGGCGAGAACGATATCGAACAGAAATTTGCAGGGTAAGCACGAACAAGCAACTGCAAATATGTACCGGTACGTTAGCCGGGAATTCAAGCCTTCGGAGCGTTATATCAAATGCGAGTAGCCGTTGGGCTTGCTCAGGGCGAAAGCAGACGCGATGAATTAGGAATGAAACGTAGAAGTCACAAATATTAATATTTCGTCGATATTATATGACTTCTTATAAGTTTTCAGTAACGGTGCGGATATATGTATAAATATACCTCCAGGCTCGTAATATATCGCCAGATACCGCGTGACAGCATACTCTGGCGGCTGGCAGATATCTGCCGTGATTTCGATCGTGGCGAGTATGACCGCGAGCAGCTCGGCGAGCGCGTGCTGACTGAGATAAACCGGTTGCTCGATGTAGCGACGAAATATGGCTTCGACGGCAATCTCTGGCATAACTACATCGCTTTCCTGATTGCCACCACCGAGACCCCGTTCACCCTCGTCTGCGAGAAAAACGGAGGCAGCGCCGGTTCGGTAAACACCCTTGTCCGCAATGATTTCCAGATGTTCCACCGCATCATGGAGTACGATTTCGGCGCGCTCGAGGAGGCACTGGAGCTGGACTGCTTCCAGGTCATAGAGAACTATCAGGCCGTCGAAAAAAAGGAGCAGATCTATAACAAGAGCGTCAGCGAAAAGGTGCAGGAGCTGTCGCGCTCGCTCGAGCAGGTGCATGACATCGATGAGATGTACCGTGTAGTTACCGATTTCTATGCGCGCTATGGCGTCGGGATGTTCGGCCTGAACAAGGCGTTCCGCGTATCGCCGAATATCGAAGTCACGGGCGAGCTGCTCGAGCCGATTACGACGACGGGCGACATGACCCTCGACGATATCATCGGCTACGAGGAGCAGAAGGCCAAACTCCGGGAGAATACCGAGGCGTTCGTCGCCGGCCGCAAGGCGAACAATGTCCTGCTGTACGGTGACGCCGGTACGGGCAAGTCCACGAGCATCAAGGCCATACTGAACCAGTACTACGACCAGGGACTGCGCATGATCGAGGTCTACAAGCATGAATTCAAATATCTGCAGCGCATCATAGCCCGGATAAAGAACCGCAACTATCGCTTCATCATATATATGGATGATCTGTCGTTCGAGGAATTCGAGATCGAGTACAAATATCTCAAAGCCGTCATCGAGGGCGGTCTCGAGGTCAAGCCGGACAACGTGCTCATCTATGCGACGAGCAACCGGCGCCATCTCGTGCGCGAGACGTGGCAGGACCGGCCGGAATCCGTGAACGAGGATATGCATTCGGGCGATACCGTCCAGGAGAAGCTGTCGCTGTCGGCCCGCTTCGGCCTTTCTATCGGCTTCTATCGTCCGGATCAGCAGCAGTATTTCGCCATCATAAAGGGATTGGCACGCAAGCATCCGGAACTGGCGGATATGACGGATGACGAGCTCGAGCGCGGGGCACGGGTATGGCAGATGAGCCATGCCGGCTTCTCGGGACGCACGGCGGAGCAGTACATACTGTCGCTGCTGAGCCAGCGTCAGTGAGGGCTGAAAGGAGCAGGGGATGAAGCCACACATGAAAGGCATTGTCCTGGCGGCAGGCGGGGCCGGCCTCTGGGGCGGCTCGGGAGTAGCCGGACAATATCTGATGCAGAACTGCGGCGTCGATGCCGCCTGGCTTACAGATCTGCGGCTGCTTCTCGGCGGACTCATACTGCTCGCGGTCGATGCCCGGCAGCACGGGAGCGGCGGCATATCCGCCATCTGGTGCAGACGGCGCAATGCGGTCGAGCTGCTGGTCTTTGCCGTGTTCGGGATGCTGGCCGTGCAGTATTCGTATCTCGCCAGTATCGCCTATGGCAACGCTCCGGCTACGACGGTCATCCAGTACACGATGCCGGCGTTCGTCATCATCTGGACGGCGCTGAGCTCCTGGCGCCTGCCGCAGCGGCTCGAGGTCATATGCGTCATCATGGCCATGGCTGGTACGTTCGTGCTCGTCACGCACGGCAGTCTGGAGACGCTTTCCGTGCCGCTGCTGGCGGTCATATGGGGATTCGTATCGGCGCTGGCGGCGGCCCTCTATACCATACTGCCGCGCCGGCTCATACGCGAGTGGCGCAGCAGCCTCGTCGTCGGCTGGGGCATGCTAGTAGGCGGCCTGCTGTTCCTGCCGGCTGCCCAGCCCTGGAGCATCCCGGGTACCTGGGACTGGCTGACCTTTGGGAATTTCGCCTACGTCATCGTGCTCGGCACAGCTGCGGCGTTCTCTTTCTACCTCGGCAGCCTGCGCTACCTGACCAGTGCCGAGGCCGGCATACTGGGCTGCCTCGAGCCGCTCTCCTCGATCGTATTCTCTGTCGCCTGCCTGGGCACATCGTTCGGCCTGCTTGACATCGTCGGTACGCTGCTGGTCGTGACGCCTGTCTTCCTGCTGGCAAAAAGGTGAGAAGTCAAGCCTTCCTCTGAATTGTTTCGTGTTTTGTTGCGTTAACATACAATGGGGCAGACAAGTATAGGGAGCGGTTTATATTTCATGCTGGATCCGCGCTGGATTCGAGCCGGATTCAGTCGCGATTTCGTCGTGATAGTGGCGCGCTTGCAAAAAAATAATATGAAAAGAGCAAAATCCCGTAAAAAGTACTAGACAAATCTAGTTTTATAAGCTACAATATCATATGTAAAACGGTTTAGTTAAATGGAGGTTGAAACGGGATGGCTGGAGCCAGGCGCAAGAAAGTGACGATTGTGGATGTCGCGGCCAAGGCCGGCGTCTCGAAAACAACGATATCGCGTTATCTGAACGGCAAATTCGAATATATGTCCGAAGAGTCGCGGCAGCGCATCGCCTCCGTTATCGAGGAGCTGGGCTACCGGCCGAACTCGCTGGCACGCAGCCTGAAGGCCCGCCAGTCGTTCGTACTCGGTGTCATAGTTTCCGATATAACCAGTCCGTTTTCTCCCATACTGCTCAAAGGCATCAGCGATTGCTGCGAGAAGTTTGGCTATCGCATCCTCATCGCGAACTCTGATGATGAGCCACGCAAGGAGCGCGACTATGTGCTGAACATGGTCGACCAGCGCGTCGATGGCATCATATTGAACACGACCGGCGGCAATGAGGATTTCCTGCGGGAGACGGCGGAGGCAGGTATGCCATTCGTGCTCGCCGACCGCATGCTGAATACGCCGCTGTTCGATACGGTGCACAGCGCCGACCGTGATGCGATCGAGTCCATGCTGAGCTACCTGAAGCGCGAGGAGTATGAGACCGTAGCGTTCTTCACCCAGCCGCTCACGAACAGCACGCGTGTGAACCGTTGCCAGGTCTTCCGCGAGCTCTATCCGGAGTTGTTCGGCGAGGGGGCACAGGTTTGCTTCCTCGAGAAGAAAACACGTGATATGACGGTCATGCAGGAATACATGCGCCGCACACAAGGGCAGCGTCGGGCCATATTCACCGGCAACGGCGTGGCAACGATGCGCGTCGTGCAGGCCATGCATGATCTCGATATAAAATTCCCGGATGATACAGGGCTTTGCGGCTTCGATGACTGGGACTGGATGAACCTGGTCGGAGGCGGTATCACGACGATCAAGCTGCCCACCTATGAGGTGGGGATGGAGTGCGTGAAGCGCATGATGAATCATCTGCACTATGTCAACGGGTCCAGGGCGGCAGCCAAGCCTGAGGATATCGAGCTGCCGTGCGAGCTCGAGATACGTAGCTCGACCTGAGTTTTGCTATGGCTATCCTACCCAGCCGTTCCGGCTGGTTTCCTTTTTAAACGTGAACCGGTTTCTATGCCGGCGCAGGAGGTTAATGAAGTGGTAGAGGTATTGACATTCGGCGAGCCGATGGGACTGCTCGCAGCTGACGAGGTAAAGCCGCTGAAAGATGTGGAGCATTTCACACGCTATGTCTGCGGGGCCGAGGTGAATTTCTCCGTTGGTCTGGCCCGCCTCGGGCATACGGTGGCCTACGTATCGAAGATCGGTCATGACCCGTTCGGCGATCACATCCGGGATTTCCTCACCGAGAACAAGATTGAAAACCGCTATGTCAAATATGATGATGAATATCTGACGGGCATGCAGCTGAAGGCGAAAGTCGTCGACGGCGATCCACTTGTCGTGAATTTCCGCAAGAACACGGCGTTCTCGCATTTCGGTCCGGAGGACCTGGCGGACATCGATTGGACCGGCGTGCGTCACGTGCATGTGACCGGCATACCGGCGGCCCTGTCGGAGAGCTGCCGCGCAGCAGCCGCGAAGCTCATGGATCTGGCCCGCGAGCACGGCGCCCGCGTCTCGTTCGACCCGAACCTGCGTCCGGCCCTCTGGAAGGACAAGCAGGAGATGGTGCGCGTCATCAACAGCCTCGCTGCAAAGGCGGATATCGTGCTGCCGGGCGTCAGCGAGGGCGAGACGCTCATGGGCTCGCGCGCCCCGGAGGCCATTGCTGATTTCTACATCGGTCAGGGCGCGAAGGCCGTCGTCGTAAAAGTTGGTGCCAAAGGCTCGTTCGTAAAGACGGCCGAGGGCGAGAAATTCGACTCTCCGGGCTTCCATGTCGAGCATGTCGTCGATACGGTTGGCGCCGGTGATGGCTTTGCCGTTGGTACGATATCGGCGCTGCTCGAGGGGCAGAGCCTGCGCGATGCCGCGCACCGCGGTGCTGCGATCGGCGCACTGGCTGTCATGTCGCCGGGCGACAATGAGGGGCTGCCAGACCGCAAGCGCCTCGATGAGTTCATGAGCACTGGTAAATGATATAGATTCCGCCCGCAGTTCCGGGCGATGAAGCGATTTTGCTGATATGCATCAGGAGGCAGAAAAGATGGATGTACGTTATTCCGTTAATCCCGAGGATTTCAAGCGCTACAACACCGAGGAGATACGCAAGGAGTTCCTCATCGAGAACCTGTTCCAGCCGGACAAAGTGACGGCCGTGTACTCGCATGTGGACCGCATGGTTACGTTCGGCTGCATGCCGGTCAATGAGACCGTATCGCTCGACAAAGGCATCGATGTCTGGCATAATTTCGGCACGAAATTCATCCTCGAGCGTCGCGAAATCGGCATATTCAATGTCGGTGGTGCCGGCACGATTACGGCTGACGGCACGACCTACGAGCTCGGCTACAAGGATTGTCTCTATGTGACGATGGGCACGAAAGAGGTCAAATTTGCCAGCAAGGACAGTGCGAAACCGGCAAAGTTCTACATGGTCTCGGCTCCGGCGCATAAGCCGTGCCAGACGAAGCTCCTGACGCTGGCTGACGCGCGCAAAGTACCGTGCGGCTCGATGGAGCAGGCGAATGACCGTGTCATCAACCAGTTCATCCATCCGGATGTGCTCGAGACCTGCCAGCTCTCGATGGGCATGACCGCCCTGAAGCCGGGCTCTGTCTGGAACACGATGCCGGCTCACACGCATGAGCGCCGCATGGAGATCTACTTCTATTTCGAGGTACCGGAGGACGATGTCGTATTCCATATGATGGGTCAGGGTGACGAGACGCGTCACGTCGTCATGCATGGCGAGCAGGCCATCATCAGCCCGTCCTGGAGCATCCATGCCGGCTGCGGCACGTCGAACTACACGTTCATCTGGGCCATGGGCGGCGAGAATAAGACATTCGACGACATGGACAACATCGCGAAGACTGATCTCCGCTGAGGACGGGCGTCAGAGCGATAGGACTTGATGATTTTTGTGAAAGGGGTAAATCTGGACATGGATATGGCAAAACAGTTCTCCCTGGAGGGCAAAGTTGCTCTCGTAACCGGTGCGGCCTACGGCATAGGCTATGCGATAGCGAAGGCTTTTGCAGCTGCAGGTGCGAAAATCGCGTTCAACTGCCGCGGTGAAGAGCACATGAAGAAGGCTCTCGAGGCATACAAGAAAGACGGCATCGATGCCAAAGGCTATTTCTGCGATGTCACGAAAGAGGACGAAGTGCAGAAGATGGTCGCTGACATAGAGAAGGATCTCGGCACAATTGACATCCTCGTTAACAATGCCGGCATCATCAAGCGCATCCCGATGCTCGAGATGAAGGCTGAGGAGTTCCGCCAGGTCGTGGATATCGACCTCAATGCGCCGTTCATCGTGTCGAAGGCCGTCATCCCCGGCATGCAGAAAAAAGGCCATGGCAAGATCATCAACATCTGCTCGATGATGAGCGAGCTCGGTCGTGAGACCGTATCGGCCTACGCCGCAGCCAAGGGCGGCCTCAAGATGCTCACGCGCAACATTGCCTCTGAGTACGGCGCGGACAACATCCAGTGCAACGGCATCGGACCGGGCTACATCGCTACGCCGCAGACCGCACCGTTGCGCACGCCGGGACATCCGTTCAACTCGTTCATCCTGTCGAAGACTCCGGCCAACCGCTGGGGCACGCCGGAGGACCTCATGGGCCCGGCCGTATTCCTCGCTTCGGACGCTTCGAATTTCGTCAACGGGCATATCCTCTATGTCGATGGCGGCATCCTGGCCTACATCGGCAAGCAGCCCTGACCTCGAGCTGAGTAGATAGAGCAGAGCAAAATCGGTTAAAAAGGAGTTTCATAAATATGGATAAGAATCAGACTGCAGCCAAGCTCTCAGAGCAGGGCATCATCGCTGTCGTGCGTGGCAAGACCTGCGAAGACGGTATAAAGATAGCGGATGCCTGCATCGCTGGTGGCGTAAAGGCCATCGAGCTGGCATTCACGACGCCGAACGGCCCGAAAGCCATCGAGACGCTCGTTAATAAATACGCCAACGACCCCGATGTCATCATCGGTGCCGGCACTGTACTCGATCCTACTTCCTGCCGCATCGCTATCATAGCTGGCGCGAAGTTCATCGTTTCTCCGGCCTTTGACGAAGAGGTCGTGCGCATGTGCAACCTCTATCGTGTCGTATCGTGCCCGGGCGTCATGACGCCGGGCGGTGTCGTCGACGCGCTGAAAGCCGGCGCCGATATAGTCAAGATATTCCCGGGCGACATTGTCGGCTCGAAGATGATAAAAGATATCCATGGTCCGCTGCCGCAGGCCCCCCTTATGCCTTCGGGCGGCGTGAGCGTGGACAACACTGCCGATTGGCTGAATGCTGGTGCCATAGCCGTATCAGCCGGCGGCAGCCTGACCGGCCCGGCCAAGACCGGCGATTACGCCGGCGTCACGGCCAAGGCCCGGGAATTCGTCCAGGCCGTAGCGAACGCACGCGCCTGAACGCGAACCCCCTAATCTTCTTTTCTCTCTAAATTTTCCTTCCCCAAAGGCAGGCCCTGCACCGCAGAGCCTGCCTTTCATATATAAAAGCTGAGAGAAGGTGCCGTAATACAAGCTGCCCCCATTGGGGGAAGTGCCGAGCGTAGCGAGGCGATAGGGGTGGCGAGGCGCTATGCGGCGGTGCGGTAACATATAGATTGTCCGGCTGCTTAGGTTTTTCGATTCGTGGGCCGTTTATGCTTTAGCACTCGAGTGTAATTACTAGCTCGCCACCCCCACCACCGCTAGCGCGGTCCTCCTCCCCCAAAGGGGGATGCTTGATTTACGTGCCACTCAGCTGATGCGGTCCCTCTTCCCCTCAGGAGAAGGTGGACCGCGCAGGGATTGACAGTGCTCTCTTTTTAGAGTAGAATAGCAAAGTACTCAGAAGAGTGCATAGAAATCCAGATCACACCTGCTGTCTGGTGTAGAAAAAAGATCATATCTTAGCGCTAGTCCTGCAGCCGTGCAGCTGCAGGGGACGAGGAGAAGGTTGTCGAATAGTCAGCGGATGCCTTCCGGCCGCTCCGGCCGATAGAAGCCTCTAAAGCCCGCATGCGAGTGCGGGGACAGATGAGGTGGGGGAGCACAGCAGGACAACAGAATATGGAGGTATCATTATGTGTGGTATCGTTGGTTACGTCGGTGAGCGTCCGGCTGCGGATTTCCTGCTGGAGGGGCTTTCGAAGCTCGAGTATCGTGGCTACGACTCGGCGGGTATTGCTGTCTATGACGGCGATCATATCCGCGTCGAGAAGAGTGTCGGCCGTCTGGCTGCCCTGCGCGACAAGCTGAAGGATAACATGCCGCAGGGCTGCATCGGCATCGGCCATACGCGTTGGGCTACGCACGGGCGTCCGTCGGACAAGAACGCTCATCCGCATACCGATTGCACGGGTGATTTCGTGGTCGTGCACAACGGCATCATCGAGAACTATCTGACGCTGAAGGAAGAGCTCATCGAGAAAGGCCATGTGTTCAACTCCGATACGGATACCGAGGTAGTGCCGCATCTGCTCGAAGAGGTCTACAACGGCGACTTCGTCGCCTCCGTGCGCGAGGTACTGCGCCGCATCGAGGGCTCGTACTCGCTCGTCTTTATGTGCAAGGATCATCCGGAGGAGCTCATCTGCACGAAGCAGGACAATCCGCTCGTCATCGGTCTCGGCGATGGTGAGAACTTCATCGCGTCGGATATACCGGCCCTGATCCAGCATACGCGCCGCACCTATATACTGGCGGATGGCGAGCTGGCTGTCGTAAAGAAGGACTCCATCTCGATAACGAATCGCAACGGCGAGCCGATCACGAAGAAGGTATTCGAGGTCAACTGGAATGCCGAGGCCGCGGAGAAGGGCGGCTACGAGCATTTCATGCTCAAGGAGATCAACGAGCAGCCGAAGGCTGTGCGTGACACCATGAGCCAGCGCATCGCGAAGGACGGCCGGTCCATCGTCATGGACGAGCTGAAATGGAACGCCGAGTACCTGAAGTCGTTCAACAAGATCTATATCGTAGCCTGCGGCACGGCCTATCACGCCGGGCTCGTCGGCAAATACTACATCGAGCGCATGGTGCGCACGCTCGTAGAGGTCGATGTGGCCTCGGAGTTCCGCTATCGCGATCCGATCATCGACGACAAGACGATGCTCATCGTCGTCTCGCAGTCGGGTGAGACGAGCGACACGCTGGCCGCACTGAAAGAAGCGAACCGCAAGGGCGCTCATACGCTCGCCATCACGAACGTCGTCGGCTCCTCCATCGCCCGCGAGGCGGATCAGGTGCTGTACACCTGGGCGGGCCCGGAGATCGCTGTTGCCTCGACGAAGGCCTACACGACACAGCTCATCCTGTTCTTCATGCTCGCGCTCTACATGGCTGAGATCAAGGGCACGATGTCCGAGGACGAGGTCGCCCGTCTCGTCGGCCTGCTGCAGAAGGTGCCGGCTCAGATCAGCGAGACGCTGTCCGATGTCGACCCGATCAAGACATTTGCCAAGCAGTACGGGTTCAACGAGGATGTATTCTACATCGGCCGCTCGCTCGACTACGATGTAGCCCTCGAGGGCGCGCTGAAGCTCAAAGAGATATCCTACATCCATGCCGAGGCCTACGCTGCTGGCGAGCTCAAGCATGGCACTTTGGCCCTGATCGTCGAGGGCGTGCCGGTCATCGCGCTGGCTACGCAGAAGAGCGTCTATGAGAAGACCCTCTCGAACATCAAGGAGGTCAAGGCCCGCGACGCCATCGTCATCGGCATCGCTGCCGCTGGCGACGAGGAGCTCGAGAAATACGTCGACCACGTCATCTACGTGCCAGAGACGGACGAGCTGCTCATACCGATCCTGACGGTCGTACCGCTGCAGCTGCTTGCCTACTATGCCGCCATCACACGCGGCTGCGACGTCGACAAGCCGCGCAACCTCGCGAAGTCCGTCACCGTCGAGTAATAAAACCCGATAGATCTCAATCGAGACTCATGCAGACTGCCGAATTCCCGTTGCGGGAATCCGGCAGTTTTTTGTAATATGCGGATGTAATTTGTTTTTTTGACTTTTTTACACATAGCTCTTGACATTTTGACCTAAATGGATTAGTATAATAACCGTAGTTAGCACTCAGGTGCATTGAGTGCTAACAAAACTAAAATCGTATTTTATTTGTAGGAGGAAGATACCTATGATTAAGCCATTGGGCGAAAGAGTTGTCATCGAAGTTTCTGAAGCTGATGTAAAGACGGCCAGCGGCATCGTTCTGCCGGATACGGCCAAAGAGAAACCGCAGAAAGGTGTCGTCGTAGCTGTCGGCGCCGGCAAGCTACTCGATAACGGTCAGCGCGCCGCTATGGAAGTCAAGGCTGGTGACAACGTCATATTCTCCAAATACTCGGGCTCCGAGGTCAAGGTTGACGACAAGAACTACCTGATCGTACGCGAGAGCGACATCCTCGCCGTACTCTGATTGATATAAATAAGCAATTCTGGAGGTAATATAAATGGCTAAACAGATTCTGTTTGACGAAGAGGCTCGCCGTGCCCTGGGCCGCGGCGTTGACGCACTGGCAAATGCTGTAAAGGTAACGCTTGGTCCTAAGGGCCGCAATGTCGTGCTCGAGAAGAAGTACGGCGCTCCGACCATCACGAACGATGGTGTCACCATTGCGAAAGATATAGAGCTCGAGGATCCGTTCGAGAACATGGGCGCTCAGCTCGTGAAGGAAGTCGCCACGAAGACGAACGACGTCGCTGGTGATGGTACGACGACTGCTACCCTGCTGGCTCAGGCCATGATCAAGGAAGGCATGAAGAACGTCGTTGCTGGTGCTAACCCGATGATCATCAAGAAGGGCATCAACAAGGCCGTCGACAAGCTCGTCGCTGAGATTGCCACGAAGTCCAAGAAAGTCGAGAAGAAAGACGACATCGCCCAGGTTGCTACCATTTCCTCGGCTGATGAGGAGACCGGCAAGCTCATCGCTGATGCTATGGAGAAAGTCGGCAGCGACGGCGTCATCACCGTCGAGGAGTCGAAGACCATGGCCACGAACCTCAAGGTCGTCAAAGGCATGCAGTTCGACCGTGGCTACATCTCCCCGTACCTCGTCACGAACACCGAGAAGATGGAGACTGTCCTCGACGATCCGTACATCCTCATCACCGACCGCAAGATCAGCGCGGTCAACGACATACTGCCGGTACTCGAGGCTGTCGTAAAGCAGGGCAAGTCGCTGCTCATCATCGCTGAGGATGTTGACGGTGAGGCTCTGACCACCCTCGTAGTCAACAAGCTCCGTGGCACGTTCAAGGTCCTGGCTGTCAAGGCTCCGGGCTTCGGCGATCGCCGCAAGGCTATGCTGCAGGATATCGCTGCTCTGACTGGTGCGAATGTCATCAGCGAGGAACTCGGCCGCAAGCTCGACAGCGTCAGCCTCGATGATCTCGGCAGCGCTCGTCAGGTCACGGCTACGAAGGACGAGACGACCATCGTCGACGGCAACGGCGACAAGGCTGCTGTCCAGGCTCGTGTCGATCAGATCCGTCAGCAGCTCGCTACGACGACGTCCGACTTCGACAAAGAGAAACTCCAGGAGCGCCTGGCCAAGCTCGCTGGCGGCGTAGCTGTCATCGAGATCGGCGCTGCTACCGAGACTGAGATGAAGGACAAGAAGTACCGCATCGAGGATGCTCTGAATGCAACCCGCGCTGCAGTCGAGGAAGGTATCGTCCCGGGCGGCGGCACGACGTTCATCGACATCCTGCCGGTACTCGACAATGTCCAGGCTGAGGGCGACGAGAAAGTCGGCGTCAACATCGTGAAACGCGCAATCGAGGAGCCGGTTCGTCAGATCGCTGACAACGCTGGCCTCGAGGGCTCCGTCGTCGTCGAGAACGTCAAGAAGGCTGGCACGGGCATAGGCTTCAACGCTGCCACGAACGAGTATGTCGACATGCTCGAGGCTGGTATCGTTGATCCGGCGAAGGTCACGCGCTCCGCACTGCAGAACGCTGCCTCCATCGCGTCCATGGTTCTCACGACGGAGACGCTGGTCGCTGACAAGCCGGAGGAGAAACCGGCTGCCCCGGCCGCTCCGGGCATGGGCGGCGGCATGCCGGGCATGATGTAATCCATCATCCCGTCAGCAGACGCACAACAGAATAGACGAATAGGGGCTGGGAGAATGCGAAAGCATTTTCCCAGCCCTTTTTTGCCTTATCCCTAGGCGAAGTCGGCGTAATACAAGCTGCCCCCACTGGGGGAAGTGCCGAGCGTAGCGAGGCGATAGGGGTGGCGAGGCGATAGGTAGCGTTCGGCAACACATTGATGGTTCGGCTGCCTGAGCAATTTTTTCACGACTTTTTATCAACTACTTCGCTGTGATCGAGTGCGTAGTCCAGCAGGATGCCGATGAGCTCGTTGCGTGTGCGGCCGGTCGCGGCGGTTATATCATTGATGCGGTCGACGGTATCTTCACGCAGGCGCACCGAGAATGTCCGGTAGCCGTCCTCGCCGCGCAGCTTCTTGGTGATTACCAGTCTGTCATTCATATGCGATCTTCCCCTCGATATATAGATTCTCTATGACCACCTGCCAGATCATCCGGCAGGTGGTTTTTTACATGTAAAACATCGGACTTTTGTAATTACACATCGTTCAAGAGTTTCAATTTAACATTTGTAACTTATTTTAAATTTAATTACCTGAAAAATGTATGTTATAACGTGAGAAATATTATCGATACAAAAATAGCTATAAAGCACTTAAGCAAAATGGTTCAACATACGATAGATATATTGTAGATAAATATGTTATAAAACATGTTATAAAATAGATACCACACAGCGTAGCGCAGCCGGGGCACGGAGCCGCGGCTAGCGACAGGGATGACGCGGGCGACGCATCGGTATGACAGATTTGGCAGGCTCTGCCTGCACTCAGAAGGAGCAGTGATTCAAAATGATGCGTTCTCTATATTCGGCAGTCTCCGGCCTGAAGGGCCACCAGACCCGCATGGATGTCATAGGCAACAACATCGCCAACGTCAACACGACCGGCTTCAAATCGAGCCGCGTGACCTTCGAGGATATGATCTCGCAGACGTTATCGGGGGCCAGCAAGCCATCAAATGATCTGGGTGGTACTAATCCTAAGCAGATTGGTCTCGGGGTTGGCGTAGGTAGTATTGATTTGCTGTTTACCGATGGCAGCGTGCAGTCGACCGGCAAGAATACCGATCTGGCCTTGTCGGGAAATGGGCTGTTCATTGTTAATGATGGTACGAAAGACTACTATACAAGAGATGGTGCATTCCAATTTGATGCTGATGGCAACTATGTCCTGCCAAGCAGTGGAATGTATGTGAAGGGATGGATGGCATCAGATGGCTCGCTGAGTGCCGCAGGTGAGCCCGGGAAAATAACGATACCATCTAATAAAGCTATGGATGCAGTTGCGACTAAGAAAATAGATTTTACCAATAATCTGAATACAGATACAACGGAGTATGACATAGATACCGTAACTGTAAACTATAGCGATGGTACTAGCGATACCGGGATTACCAATTATAGTCCAATCGTATCTGCGAAAGATGTAATAAGTCTTAAATTTTCAAGCAATGAAGAGATAACGCTAGATGATACAGCTACCTATAACTTTACGACTGCTGTGAATCCCGCTAGACAGACTCTGTGGACATCCAAGATTAAATCGGTGACGGCGAATACGACAGGAGGCGTAAAGCAGCTCACTTTGGGCACTGGCGATGTGATTAAATCCATCAATGGCGACAACAGCTTGACAACGTCAATTTCTCTTTCAAGTGGTACCTATAAGATAGGGGAAACCTATGAAATCAAAGGGACTATTAAAACTGGAGGAGTTAACACTAGTGGTGTTGGTTCGGGCCTTACAACTTTGACAGTAGATCTTACCGATGCTGCTAATAAAGGTGAGACTGTGACTATAAAGGTACCGAATCCAGAAAATTTCAGTTACTCTGATGGCGATGAAGTGTCGTTTTCGCTCCCTATAACAAGCATTTCTGCTGAAGCAGGAGCAGTAGTCACCGCGGCAAATGGTCAGTCCGATACATTGCAGGATGCTCTTGATGTAACATCAGAGGATCAAACGTATGTGAGAGTAGGACGTACATCCGATGGAAAAGTCACGACTGTTTCGCGTCAATCCGCAGGTGCAACGTTCAATAACAAAAAAGTATCATCGGTTACGATAAATACCAAGACAGGTGAGACCCTCTCGGGGCTGATAGGAGCAAAGTATACTAGTGATTCGAAATACTATCCGCCTATCACGACGACGGCTACCATATACGACTCACAGGGAAGTGAATACTCTGTTCCGATTATACTTTCCAAGACAGCAACTAATCAGTGGTCGGTCAGTTTGACTGGTGGGACTAATAGTGCTGTTATAACTAATTCAGATGGCAATCAGGTAAGCCTTACTCTTGACGCAGATGACATAGTTTTTGATACATTTGGCCAGTATGTCTCCGGGAAGGGAAAGATTTCTGCTACGTATACTGGATCGACTGAAAAAACCAAGGCCGAAAAGGAAGATATTACGTTTAATTTAGCTCAACTAACGCAATATTCTGGCGAGACTACGGTAAAACCGTCTGCTGATGGTCATTCGTCGGGTACATTGTCCAGCGTCTCGATAGACAGCTCAGGCATCATCACAGGTACATACTCGAATGGGGTAAAGCAGACGGAGGCTCAGGTAGCAGTTGCCTCATTTACCAATGCATCCGGACTTGAGAAAACAGGCAACAGTCTATATTCAAGATCTAATAATTCAGGAAAAGATGATGGCAGACCGACAGTAGGCACGGCCAGTGCTCTCGGTGTCACCATCACCCCGTCGGCGCTCGAAATGTCGAATGTCGATATCGCGGACCAGTTCACCGACATGATTGTCACGCAGCGCGGCTTCCAGTCGAACTCGAAAATCATCACGGTCGACGATGAGCTGCTTGAGACCGTCATCAATATGAAACGTTGATAATATAGCGAGGTAGATTATATGTTCCGTAAGACAGGCAGCTGGCACACCCAGTAAGTCCAGCTCTGAGAATCACTTCTCAATAGCGCTCGTATCCAGCATATCTTCTTTACCCATCTGGAATGAACGCCACCGGATAGGTCGCCGTCAGGTCGAAAAAAGACCTGGCTGACGGCCTATTTGGCGTACATGGAAATAAAATTTAAGTAATCGGCGTGTGTCTACGATAATAAAATTGTAAAGAAGATATGCTGCCCCGGTGGGGATCGGGGTACATAGAGATGAATATCGCAGACACAGGGCCGGGCAGGGAACGCATCAACCGGCTGACGACACGGAACAGTCGGGTATCCCGACCGCAGGGGTGCGGCCAGGACAGCTCCGCGACACCATCTCCGGATACGAGTATGCCTAAAAGGAGAAGTGATTCATTATGATGCGTTCATTGTATTCTGCCGTCTCCGGCCTGAAGGGTCATCAGACGCGCATGGATGTAATCGGCAACAACATCGCCAACGTCAACACGACCGGCTTCAAATCGGGCCGGGTCACTTTTGCTGACACGCTGTCGCAGACGCTCTCAGGGGCGAGTGGAGCGACCGATAATCACGGTGGTATTAATCCGAAGCAGATTGGGTTAGGTGTTGGTGTATCGACTATCGATACTATCTTTACCGATGGCAGCACGCAATCGACCGGCAAGAATACTGATCTGGCGCTCTCTGGCAATGGCCTTTTCGTCGTGAAGAACGGTAATCAGACTTACTATACACGCGACGGTGCATTTGAGTTTGATGCAGATGGCAACTATGTCCTGCCCTCATCAGGACTGAAGGTGCAAGGATGGGTTAATGAGACGACAGACAATAGCACGGTAAATACTACTGGTTCAGTGACCGACATACAGGTACAGTCCGGGAAGGCAATGGCAGCCTCTGAGTCAACCGAAGCAGTATATAGTAATAATCTTAATGCCAGCACGCCGGTTATAACCAGCTATACATTCTCTACGACGACTAATGGCGCCACCACGTCTTATACAAGAACCGCGGTAGGTACGTATATAACGGCTTCGGCCGCTCAACCGGTCACTCTGAACTTCAGCGATGGCACACAGCAGACGGTTACGAGCGGTACGTATACTATTGGACACTCGTTGCCGCAGACTACGGCATTTGACTATTATGACAGTCTGGGCGGCAAGCATACAGCTACGGTTCTACTTGAGAAGACGAACCTGTCGGGTAATACTGTCACATATACAGATGAGAATGGCAATTCTGTTACCGATACGGCTACAGCATGGGTAGTGAGTCTGGCTAATCAGTCGGTAGACGAGGATGACGGCTCGACGACGGACTATGATATGACTACATTTACTATAGCCTTTGATACCGATGGTGTGGAGCGTGCAGGTACATTATCTGCGTCGGAAACGTTGACGGCCGACGCAAACTCGACAGTCACGTCCACGGTGACACCCATCGGTGCCGGTAACACGAGCGTAGCGACATCAATTATGAAGGCAGCCCATACGTCGCCCAGCGGATCGTCTACGAATACCATGACCTTGGATTTTAATGGAGTTACGCAGTATGCGGGGACGAATACGATAAATGCTGATCCGGATGGCTATGCGGCAGGCACGCTGTCGAGCATTGCCGTTGATAGCTCGGGAATAATCACTGGTACCTATACGAACGGTGTGAAGCGCGCTGAAGCCCAGGTCGCTGTGGCGCAGTTCACGAATGCTTCCGGCCTTGAGAAGACAGGCAATAGCCTCTATCAGCAGTCGAACAACTCTGGTACGGCGAATGTCAAGACGGCCAGCGACCTCGGAGTGAAGATTACCCCGTCGGCTCTCGAGATGTCGAACGTCGATATCGCAGATCAGTTCACCGACATGATCGTCACGCAGCGCGGCTTCCAGTCGAACTCGAAGATTATCACGGTCGATGACGAGCTGCTCGAGACCGTCATCAATATGAAGCGTTGATAATAGCGACACGAATACAGTCAATCGCATAGCGAGGACCGGGTGGATAGCACCCGGTCCTCGTTGTGATATAATGAAAGTAATCGGATTCGGATTCTCACCGAGACAACATGTCATGCCGATTGGCCGCTATCAGCTTGGAGTTCTCCGGTCGCATGCGGATAGCAGCAGGAATCGGACTGGGGGTGATCATATGGGCATCGTGGAGGAGTATACCCGGAAGATGGCGAGCCTCACGGGGCGGGATATCGTGGAGCCGGAGCCGGGCGTGCTTGTCCTGCCGGAGGTGCAGGATTTCCGCCGGATACTGGCCATAGGCGATATTCATGGCGAGTATGAGCGACTCTGCTCGCTGTGGGCGCAGGTCGATTATAAGCCGGACGAGGACCTCCTGATATTCCTGGGCGACTATATCGACCGCGGTGCAGATCCGCTCGGCTGCCTGCAGCTGATCTTGGAGATTCGGCGGCTGTCCCCCTATGTCATCACGCTCTCCGGCAATCACGAGCTCATGCTGCGGGAGTATTTCCAGAATCATGATATCGCAGAGCCGCTAGTGGGCGATGACTGGACTTTCAATGGTGGGAAAACGACATTTCTGCAGTTGCAGAAATTACAGGAGGAGGAGCCGGACGAGTTCCGGCGCATCCGGACGTTCCTCTATGCGCTGCCCTATGTGGCCTTTTGCGGGCCGTACATATTCACGCATGCCGGGCTCGACGAGAACCGGTCATTTGTGGAGCAGCGGGAGGAGATGCTCTGGAAGCGCGACGCATTCCAGACGTATGCTGGCAATCCGTTCCTCATCGTCGGTCATACGCCGGTGCAGTACTTCGGCAGCTCGTACCATGAGCCGCTATTGTTCAAGAATCGGGTGCTCTACCTCGATACCGGCAGCTACCTGCCAGACGGGCATATCAGCTGCATCGATATAAAGGCGAACAAGGTCTGGCAAAGTAGGGAAGGCTAAAAAATCCCGGATTGCTCCGGGATTTTTTTAGTGCATATAAATATTCAGCTGCGGTTCTTGCGCGCCAGGATGCGGACGACTTTGGCGCCGGTGTTGTGGATCTTGCGCAGCGGCGCGACATGCGTCTTTATGTTCGGGCGGACGTCTTTCGGTGTGCCGAAGCTGCCGCGCTTGAGCATGGTGGATTTTATCTTGTCGGGCTTCAGCAGGTGGCGCATGGCTACGGCGATCTGGTCCGGATCGGCCTCAGGCTCGCAGAGGAATATATCGAGAGCGACGTAGCGCAGCCCCGTATATATATGCATGGTGAAATGCCCCTGCTTCAGCACGCCGGCGACGAGATAATGGTCCGGGCTCAGCGAGTAGGTCGACAGGGATATCACCTCGTATTGCTCCGCAGCCAGCAGGTCGGACAACTCCTGCTTGATGAGGTCGATATCGGTTATCTTCTTATTTTTGCAGCCGAACAGGTCGGCAGTCAGGTGCCTGGCTATCAGTTTCACGATGACGCTCCTTCAAAGTTTAGTTACAAACATATATATTATAGCTGAATCCGGTGGTAGTCGTCAATCTTGTTTTGACTCATTTTTAATTTTTTGCTTTCTTTTTTGCTGGAACTGCCCGGTGCTCACGTCGGCCCAGCCAGAGGAAGAAGCCGAGGGCAATCGTGAAAGCGATGGTGCTCGTCGTCTGGGCGCTCGTGAGCGTCCCCATGACGTGCTCCGTGTAGTCGCCGCGCAGGAATTCGAGACCGAAGCGGGCTGCGCTGTAGAGCATGACATAGAGGGCGAAGCATTGCCCGCGGGCGTGGCTCGTGCAGCGGAACATGAGCAGCAGGGCGAATATGACGATGTCGAGCTGCCCCTCCCAGACTTCGGCTGGCCACAGCGGCTGGCTGCCGTATACATGATGCGCCAGCGTGGTGGCGGGGTATATGATGCCGTAGTCCGTGCCGGTCGGAGCGCCGAAGGCATCACCATTCAGCAGGTTCGCGCAGCGGCCAAGGCCCTGTCCGAGGATGATGGCCGGAGCCAGTACGTCCATGAAATGGATGGTGTCGAGGTGGTGGCGCTGGCTGTAGATGACGCCGGTCAGCACCCCGAGCAGGACGCCGCCCTGGACGGCCATGCCACCCTGCCAGACGTTCAGCAGCTCGGTGATATGCTGGGAGTAGTAGTCCCAGTCAAAGAAGAACACATCCCAGAGCCGGGCACCGAGCAGCCCGGCCAGGCCGCAGTAGATGCCCATGTCGACGATATGCTTCTCGTAGCCCCGCCCGTCAGCGCGCGCGAGGAAATAGGCGACGCCGGTGGCGAGGATGATGGACAGCGACAGCACGAGTCCGTAGGAGCGGATGGGGAAGCTGCCGATGTAGAAAAGATATTGGTGCATGTAGATTCCCTTCAATCGTATAGGCGAAATGACAGTATCTATTATAGGCTAGCATCGGGGAATATGCAATCACATGAGCCTTCTCCTCAGGAGAAGGGGGACCGCGTTAGCGGTGGATGAGGTGTTACGATAAGTGGAGCATCCCCCTTTGGGGGAGGAGGACCGCGCTAGCGGTGGTGGGGGTGGCGAGTTGGGAATTTTACTCGAGTACTATCGCATAA
>CACXCN010000012.1 GCA_902766095.1 uncultured Selenomonas sp.
GCGCTTCGCCATGTAGCCCTCATGGTAGACCTCGCGGACCTGGCCCGTGGCGAGGCCGATCTGGTTGCCGTAGGAGCTGTAGCCTGCGGCAGCGCCGAGCGTTATCTTCTTCTGCGGGAGCTTGCCCGGCAGCGTGTCCTTCAGCGGGCGGCGCGGGTCAGCAGCGCCAGTGACGCGCATCGCCTGATAGACATAGGAGCGTCCCGACAGCGGATCGCGGATAGCACCGCCGAGGCAGGTTGCCGCACCACCGAAAGGCTCGATCTCGGTCGGATGGTTATGCGTCTCGTTCTTGAACATGACGAGCCAGTCTTCCTGCTTGCCACCGATATCCGCCTTGATCTCAATACTGCAGGCATTGATCTCCTCGGACTTATCGAGATCATCGAGCTTGCCCTCTTTGCGCAGGGCTTTCATGCCGATGACAGCGAGGTCCATGAGCGTGACATCGCGCAGCTGGCCCGCATAGAGTTCCTTGCGGTCCTGCAGGTACTGCCTGTAGGCAGCAGTGAGTGTCGGCGAGAAATAGCCGTCCTCGATGTCGACGAGATCGATGGCTGTCGTGAAAGTCGTATGGCGGCAATGGTCAGACCAGTAAGTATCGATGACGCGCAGCTCCGTGACCGTCGGAGCGCGATGCTCGGTGTCACGGAAATACTGCTGGACGAATTTCAGATCTTCAAAGCTCATGGCAAAGCCCATCTTCGCCATGAACGCCTGCAGGCCAGCTTCATCGAGGCTGTTGAACTCGTCGAGCACGGCGACATCCGCCGGCTCGTCGTAGGTACGGACGATGGTGTCCGGTTTCTCCATGGAGGCTTCGCGGCTCTCGACCTTGTTGATGCAGTAGGCCTTGATCTCATCGAATGTGGCCCGATCGATATCGCCGACGATGACGACGATGCGCGCCGTAGCGATCGTCGGACGCTCTTTCCCAGTGACGAGCTGGACGCACTGCTCCGCCGAGTCAGCCGTCTGATCATACTGGCCGGGCAGATACTCGACGGCAAAGGAACGTGAGTCAGCAAAATGCGGCAGCTTCTCCTCATATACGATGTCGACGGGCGGCTCGGCGAATACGACATTCTTCACGCGGGCGTATTCCTCGTCCGACAAGCCCTCGATATCGTAGCGCTTGATGATGCGGACAGCCTTCAGATTCTCCAGGCGGAACGTCTCGCGCAGGTCAGCAGCGAGCTGCTGGGCCGGGATATCGAAATACCCCTGTCGTTTCTCGACGAATAATCTTCTTACAGTCATGCTGGCTTTGCCTCCAAAATGTACCATATTTAAAACATATACCTAGATTATTATAACGCCAATGTTCAGATTTTGCCATAGCAAAATGTGAACATTGACTGCAAAGGAAAGTGACATGACATTGCCCGATGATGCAGATACCACTCAGGGTAAAGGCTATAAAAAGCCGCCCGCAATAGCCAGCGGGCGGCATCAGTGCGTGTCAAAACGCGATATACTATTATAGGAATTTCTGCCTATCAGACGTCAGAGACCGGTATCTTCACTACTACCTTGACTACCGGCATCTTCTCGCCGTTGGCGGCTCCTTTCGGACGATGAACGTCCTCGGGGAATACGATGGCGAAGCAGCCTGGCGACAGGACGATGTTCGTATCAGGAACGAGCTCAGCAAAGAAGCCCACATCTTTTTCGGCACTATAGGCTTCACTGACCTTGAGATTCGGGCTCAGCGGACACCAGCCGAAGGCCTCCTCGCCCACGGCGATGTACTGGATGTCGACATACTTCTCATGGGACTCCGGACGGCACTCGCTCTCATCCTTCGTCATATAGCGCTGGACATTGGCCTCGTAATCGGTGCCCGGTATCTTATATTTGCCATCATCCAGCTTCGTCACATCCGTTGTCTTCAGATAGTCGAGTGCTTTCTGTATGGCAACCGGGTATTCCAGGCTTTCCTGTCCCAGCGTATCTATACTGCCGATAATCATAGCTGCTAACCTTCCTTTCCACTGTCTCCTAATACATTACTTATGTATTATTGTAGCGCAATCGGTTGACTAATGCAAGGTTTTCGCTTCATTTTCTTATTTTTTTATCGCATTATGGCGTCAGCTGACCGATATCCGTGACCGAGGCCGCACCATAGGCATAGTGGCTCACGCCACTGGCGACCACGCGCAGTATATAGTGCTTCGTCCCGCCGGCATAGTACGAGCTCGTCGCATTGATGATGCAGGGCTGCCCGCCCTCGCTGCCGAGGCAGATCATGACATGGCTGCCGCCCAGGAAAAACAGGTCGCCCGGCTGTGCCTGATTCATAGCCGCTACATGATCCGCATAGCTCAGGCCGGAAAGGCTGCGCACATTCGTGGCGGCATTCTGCTGATCAGCATCACGCGGCAGCTCGATGCCGACCGTGCGGTAGACATCCTGAGTGAATGAGGAGCAATCGACGCTGTCCTCGAGTCCGCCCCAGCCGTATACATCGCCGAGACAAGTGAAAGCCATGCGCAGGATATTCGCCCGCGTCCACGGCAGATAACCGCGATGCACCGAGTCATCGGCCGGCACGGCGGCCGTCGTCGTCTGCAGGCTGCCATCCACATTGCGATACGGCAGGAGCACGGTATAGCTTCCGGAGGACGCCGTCGGCTTGGCCAGGCGCAGACGGCTGCCCAGCTGATAGAGCAGCTGCTCGCCGTTCGGGGTCGCCACTCGCAGACGATTCGTGGTCACGACGAGGAAACCATCCCCCGTCGGCCGCCCCCACTGCAACGCCTCGGCCCGTGAAGCCAGCGCCACATCCTGTCGCGGCACCCAGCCGGTATAGTCGGACGAATCTACGAGCAACCAGGCTCCGTCGCGCGACTCATGCAGTACGGCCACGGGCACACCGGGGTCAAGCGCTGTAGCCTGCAGCTGATCGAAATGCTGCGCTCCGGGCGACGTGAACCAGCCATCGGCGACGCTGACTGGCAGCAGGCGCATATCCGAGCGACGCACCGTCACGCCGAAACGCACCGTCGTCGTCTGTGGCAGGGCCATCTGCCGGTTGCTGCAGACAGCGATATAGCTGTCGTACGATACGCGCTGACCATGACTGTAGTACTCGCCCCAGTCCGGCACATCCTGCTCGATCTTCTGCCTCAGCTCGTCATAGGACAGCGTTGCCGGATAGGACGCGAGATCCCGCAGAGCAGGGCAGCGCTGGCGCAGGCGCGCATTGATGGACGCGATGCCCGCGGCATCGGCCTGCACCCGCTCCATATCGCGTCCGTGCGCGATCCAATAGTCGGCCGTCTGCTGCGCGGCCGGCAGCATATCATAGCCAGCCACCGGCGCCAGCGGCTGCCGCACCGGATAAGCCTGCGCCGGCGCTGCCCCTCCGAGTACCAGACTGACAGCCAGGCAGGAGGACAGGAAGATTCCCGGTAATGAATATTTTTTCATGATAGTACCTTTCTCGCGAACACACCGAAGCCTTCCTCTCTGGGGAAGGCTTCACTTATAGAGCCCCCTCCTCAGTCATGCGTCAGGTGGTAGGACAGGCTGCTGAGGCCGATGGAGAGGTCCTCGTTCACGATATGCATGGATGAGGGTACCTGCATCTGTATCGGGGCGAAATTCCAGATGCCCTTGATGCCGGCCTCGACGAGCGCATCGGCGACTCCCTGCGCGAAAGCGGCCGGCACCGCGATGATGCCGATGGCGATATGGCGCTCTTTGACGATGCGCTTCACATTCTTGATGTCCTCGACCTTTATATGGTTCACCGTCGTCCCGATGACATTCGGGTCCTGATCGAACAGCGCCACGAGATTGAACCCGAGCGTCACAAAATTCTGGTAGTTCGCCAGGGCCACACCGAGGTGGCCGATGCCGATGACGGCAATGTTCCAGTGATTGTCGAGGCCCAGAATCTCGCCCACATTGCGCTTCAGCTCATTGACGTAGTAGCCGACGCCCTTCTTGCCGAACTGGCCGAACGAGGCCAGATCTTTGCGTATCTGCTCCGGAGTGATGGAAAGCCGGCGCCCCAGCTCATCCGACGATATGATATCGAGTCCCTCGTCCTGGAGCAGCCGCAATGTCCGGAAATACAGCGGCAGCCGGTCTATGGTAGCCTTGGATATATTATTTGTGCCCTTCATGGCTATCATCCTCCGCTTGCCCATCATCCCCTGCTCCGGTCTGGTTCAACACGAGGACTCCGCCCAGAGCGGCCAGCAGCCAGAGGAGCATGGATGATGGTATGTTGAATAGTAAATCATCGGTCAGCCCGTTCAATGCTATGGACAGGATCGCCAGACCGATACCGAGAGCCAGACCGCCGCCGAGGCGCCAGTCCTCCCACTGACAGAAAGCCTGCCAGCCGGAAAGCGTCGGTGGCTGCTCTTTCGGCAGACTGTCCTGAACACGCTGAAGCTCTGCGTCGACACCCTCCGCACCGAGATCGAACGGACTCGGCTCGGCTGCGACCGGCTGCTGCGCCCGGAATTTTGCCCGCAGCGATTGAACGAGCGAGCCGAAGAAGAACCAGAAGAACGCCATAGCGCCCGGTATGCCGATCTCAGCCATATAGTTGAGATAAAGGTTATGCGCATGAACGATCTTTATCGGTGCGCCCTGCAGGTAGAAATCGTACTCGGGGTACACCATCCAGTACGCGCCCCAGCCGATGCCGAGCAGCGGATGATCCTGGATCATGGCGACGGTACTCTCCCAGAAAGCCATGCGCATCTCGGTCGACGTATCAACAGTCGTGAACACCGACAGCAAGCGATGCTGCAATGTCGGATCAGCGACGATGATCAGGCCGCCGACGACGATGCAGGCCGCCAGCACGCGCCAGTCGCGCAGAATGCCGTAAAGCACGAACACCGCCGCCAGCACGAGGCAGGCACCGCGCGAGTATGTCATGGCCAGACAGGCAGCCAGGGCCAGCATGAATACAGCCAGTACGATACGCTGCGTGCGGTTGCCGGCCTTTATGAGCAGGCCGAGGCTCAGGCACAACGCCGCATCGAGGTAGCCGGCCAGGATGTTCGGATTCTCCCACGTCGAGAACACGCGTTTGCTCAGCTCGGGGAAGGCGTTGCCGTCCACCCATTTCATGGCCGAGATATCGATGCCGAATATGAACTGGTAGAAGCCATAGAGGACGACCAGCACACAGGACAGGCCGAGCGCGGCCAGCAGCTGGCGCAGATCGCGCGGGCTGCGTATCGTCTGGCCGATGAGCAGATAGGTCAGCACATAGGCCCCGACGAGATTGTACCAGTTATAAAAGCTGAAGCCCTTGTCCGGCGACATCAGTATGGAGGCGCCGGAGATGACCACGAACAGGACGACCGGCACGTCGAGCGGCAGTCGGCGGAAATGGAATCCGCGCTCCGCCCGGAAGCGCACGAGCAACAGGATAAAGCCCAGCAGCATAGCCACGGTAGCTCCGGCCGGCCAGAGGGCTATGAGAAAGGCCTCGGCCAGCACGGCATACCAGGACAACCGGCTGACGCGCTGGCTGAACCGATCCCGCCGCGACTGCCAGCGGGCGCGGGCTGCGGCCTGACGTTTGGCCTTCACGGTTGCAAATACATCTTCATCGTCCGCTATCGGCATCAGTCATTCCCTCCTTTGCGCTGAGCAATCTTCCTCTCTACGAGCTGGCGCAGCTCGCCGACCATATAGAGCGACCCGCAGATGACGAGCAGACGCTCGCCGGCCGCGAGCCCGAGTGCCCGATCCAGAGCTGCCGCGTGATCGCTGATCGTCTCGACAGCCGCCACCTCGTGCTCGCGCACGCGCGCCGCCAGCTGCTCCGGCTGCGAGGCACGCTCGGAGTCTACGCTCGTGACTATGACGATATCCTCAGGGTGCAGCAGCTGCTGCAGCATCTCATCGATATCTTTGTCGCGCAGGATGCCGAGCAGGAGCACACGCCGCCGACCCGGGAAATAGCGCTCGAGACTCGCTGCGAGTGCCTGCATGCAGGCCGGATTGTGCGCGCCGTCAATGATGATCGTCTGCTCCCCGCACTCCAGCCGCTCGAACCGGGCCGGCCAGCTCGTATGCAGCAGCCCGCGCGCGATGGACTCGACGCTGATGGCGGCACCGGTATGCTGCAATATATGCAGCGCCGCGATGGCCACGCCGGCATTTTCGACCTGATGCAGGCCGAGCAGCGGCAGCCGGTAGCGCTCGCGCAGATACGGTTTTTTCTGGGTAAAGCATACATATTGCATCTGCGCATCATATTTCACGCACCTGACGGCATAATTCTCCCCTGCGGCCAGGAACGGGGCCGTCCTGGCCTCAGCCTCCGCCCGGATGATCTCGCGCGGTACGCCACGGGCCGCTGTTACGACTGGCACGCCGGGCTTGATGATGCCGGCCTTGTGATGGGCGATGCCCTCGAGCGTACCGCCGCATTTATCAGCGTGCTCCATGGTCACATTCGTGATGATGGATACCGCTGGCGTTATCACATTCGTCGAGTCGAGCAGCCCGCCGAGACCGACCTCGATGACGGCATAGTCCACCCCGCGCTGCTGGAAGATCCAGAATGCCAGAGCGGTGAGCACTTCGAACTGCGTCGGACTCTCGCCACCGGCGGCTATCATCTGCTCCGCCGCGGCACGGACCGTGGCCAGACCATCAGCGAACTCGACCCGGCTGACCTGCTGCCCATCGATCTGGATGCGTTCCGTGTAGTCGATGAGATGCGGCGATGTGAACAGGCCGACCGAATAGCCAGCCGCGTGCAGCACATGATAGAGCATGGCCGAGGTCGAGCCCTTGCCATTCGTGCCGGTCACATGCACCGTCTGATAGCTGTTCTGGGGCTCGCCCATGATGGCCAACAGCTCCTTTATGCGCTGCAGGCCGGGCTTCATGCCGAATACATTCAGTTCCTCGAGGTAGGCCAGTGCCTCATCATAATCCATGGTCGACCTTCTCTCATCAGAGTTTTGCCAGATCCGCTATGCGGCTCTCGATGGACTGCTTTTTTTCCTGATAGCCGGCCAGCTTCTGACGCTCGCCCTCGACGACCTGGGCCGGGGCTTTCGTGATAAAGCCCTGATTGCCGAGCTTCTTCGTGAGACGCGCGATTTCCTTCTCGACATTGGCCAGCTCTTTGTTGAGGCGGGCCGTCTCCTTCTCGACGTCGATGAGGCCTTTGAGCGGCAGATAGATTTCGACGCCATCGACGAGCCCTGTCATAGCATTCTCCGGCTTCGCGCTGCCCTGCGGCAGCAGCGTCACCGGCGCCGCAGCTGCGAGGACGGTCAGGTAGCTCTCGTTGGCTGCGAATACCGGACGCAGCGCCTCGTCGAGGAAATTCAGCTCGACCTCGGACTTCTTGCCCGGAGCGGCGCCGACCTCGGCACGCAGATTGCGGACCGTCTTGATTGTTTCCATGATGGCCGTCATCTGCTGCTCAGCCGCCTCATTGATGAAATGCTCCTGACCGGCCGGCCAGTCAGCGATCATGATGCTCTTGACGCTTTCATCATGCGGCACCTTCTGCCAGATCTCCTCGGTCAGGAACGGCATGAACGGATGCAGCAGGCGCAGCGTATGCTCGAGTACGAACGACAGCACGTAGAGCGCGGTCTCGCGCGAGCGGCGGCCTTCCTCTGTCTTGTCATAGAGACGGGCCTTCGTGAGCTCGATGTACCAGTCGCAGAATTCATTCCAAATAAATTCATACAGCGCGCGGGCCGCCTCGCCGAGCTCGAATTTCTCTATATTGTCCGTCACGTTGCGCTCCGTCTGGGCGTAGCGCGACAGTATCCAGCGATCGGCCAGCGTATAGTCATCATCCGTCGGCTGGAACGATTTGTCAAAGCCGGCGAGATTCATGAGCATGTAGCGCGAGGCATTCCATATCTTGTTGGCGAAATTGCGCGAGGACTCGACGCGCTCCCAGTAGAAGCGCATATCGTTGCCCGGCGTGTTGCCCGTGATGAGCGTGAAGCGCAGCGTATCAGCGCCGTATTTGTCGATGACCTCGACCGGATCGATGCCGTTGCCGAGCGACTTGCTCATCTTGCGGCCCTGGCTGTCGCGTACGAGGCCATGGATGAACACATGATGGAACGGGATATCCTTGCCGAAGGCGAGTCCCATCATGACCATGCGGGCCACCCAGAAGAATATGATGTCATAGCCCGTGACGAGCGTAGCCGTCGGGTAGAAATGCTCGAGCTCCGGCGTCTTCTCCGGCCAGCCGAGCGTCTCGAACGGCCAGAGGGCCGAGCTGAACCACGTGTCGAGCACGTCCTCGTCCTGATGGATATGCTTGCTGTGGCAGTGCGGGCACTCCGTGAGATCCGTGCGCGAAACGCTGGTCTTACCGCAGTCATCGCAGTACCAGGCGGGGATGCGATGGCCCCACCAGAGCTGGCGCGATATGCACCAGTCACGGATGTTCTCGAGCCAGTTCTCATAAATCTTCGTGAAGCGCTCCGGCACGAACTGGATGCGGCCCGACTTCACGGCCTCGATGGCCGGCTTCGCGAGGCTGTCCATCTTTACGAACCACTGCTTCGAGACGAGCGGCTCGATCGTCGAGTGGCAGCGCGAGCAGTGGCCGACGGCATGCTCATGATCCTCGACCGAGACCAGGACGCCGAGCTCCTCGAGCTCCTTGACGAGGGCCTTGCGGCACTCGAAGCGATCCATGCCGGCGTATTTACCGGCCGTCTCGAGCATCTTGCCCGTATTGCCGATGACCTTGATCTCCTCGAGGTGATGACGCTGGCCCATCTCGAAATCGTTCGGGTCATGAGCCGGCGTGACCTTGACGGCACCGGTACCGAATTCTTTGTCGACATACTCATCGGCAAACAGCGGGATACGGCGGTTCACGATCGGCAGGATGAGTGTCTTGCCGACGAGGTCTTTATAGCGCTCATCATCCGGATGGACAGCGACACCGGTATCGCCGAACATGGTCTCCGGGCGCGTCGTAGCGATCTCGACGTAGCGATCCTCCCCCTCGACCTGATAGCGCAGATGCCAGAGATGCCCCTGCTCGGTGACATGATCCACCTCGATATCGGATATGGCCGTATTGCAGTCCGGGCACCAGTTCGTGATGCGCGTGCCCTGGTAGATGAGCCCCTGCTCGTAGAGCGAGACGAATACCTCGCGCACTGCCTTCGAGCAGCCTTCATCCATCGTAAAGCGCTCGCGGTCCCAGTCGCAGGAGGAGCCGATGCTGCGCAGCTGGTACATGATGCGGTTGCCGTATTTCTCTTTCCAGTCCCAGACCTGCTCGAGGAACTTCTCGCGGCCGATCTCATAGCGCGTCGTCCCCTCGTCGCGGAGCTTCGCCTCCACCTTTGCCTGCGTAGCGATGCCGGCATGATCGCAGCCCGGAATCCAGACCGTATTGTAGCCGGCCATGCGGTGGTAGCGGATCAGTATGTCCTGCAGCGTCTCATCGAGTGCATGGCCCATGTGGAGCTGGCCCGTGACATTCGGCGGCGGTATGACCATGCTGTACGGCTTCTTCGACTTATCTACCTCAGCATGGAAAAGCTTGTTGCTTTCCCAGTATTCATACCATTTTTTCTCAAAAGACTGCGGGTCGTACACCTTCGGAATATTGTCCGCGGCCTGTGCCTGCTGCTCGTTGTCTGACATATCTCTGCCTCCGTATTCAAAATAACGGCGCCCCGCCTCAAAGACGACGCGCCGAATCACACTCATCCAGCCCGCTTGGTTCCTGCTTTTCAGGGGCTATGTTAACTAGAATATCATAGCATACATGCGGGGAAATTGCAATTTCTGCTAACGCGATCCTCCGTCCGGGATTGCCATCGGCAATCCCCGCTTCGCGCTCCCATTGAGGGATGCTTCACTCATCGCTGCAGCATCCCCTCCTGCTTACGTTTCGTTTATATGCTGGAACTCGCGGTAGGCCGCAGTGAGCGCAGGAAGGACGTGACGGAGGGTATCAGGGTCGGCGAGGGATTCGCGAGCGGCATCGCGGGCCTGCAGCAGGATATCGGTATCCTCCAGCACATTGGCGACCTTCAGGTCACCGAGGCCGTGCTGCATACTGCCGAAGAACTGCCCTGGGCCGCGCAGGCGCAGATCCTCCTCTGCCAGCTCGAAACCATCGCTCGTGCGCTCCATGATCCCCAGCCGCTCGCGGGCCTGCTCCGTACGTCCCTCAGACACCAGAATGCACATGGACTGATACTCGCCGCGACCGATGCGGCCGCGCAGCTGATGGAGCTGGGCGAGGCCGAATCGCTCGGCGTGCTCGATGACCATCATGCTGGCATTCGGCACATTGACGCCGACCTCGATGACCGTGGTAGCGACGAGCAGCTTGATGCGTCCGGCGTAGAAATCCTCCATGACCTGTTCTTTCTCCGCCGGACGCAGCCGTCCGTGCACGAGGCCGCAGGAAATGCCGCGGAAAATGCCGGTGCTGAGTTCTTCATAGACCTCCTCAGCCGAGGGCAGTTGCTCCCCCGCCTCGGGGCCAGAGGCAGCCTTCATGCTCTGCCGGCCCGCTCCGGATGTGTCCTCCATACCGGGCAGTATTTCCTGCCCGTCATCGGGCGCCTCGTCATCGCCACCGATGCGGGGGCAGACGACATAGGCCTGACGGCCAGCCTCCAGCTGTTCGCGGACATATTTATATATGAGCGGACGCCGGTCCGGGGTGCGCACGAACGTGCGTATCGGCTTGCGCCCCGGTGGCAGCTCCTTTATGAAGGAAATATCAAGATCGCCGTATACAGTCAGCGTCATCGTACGCGGTATGGGAGTCGCCGTCATGACGAGTACATCAGGGACGGCGGCCTCAGACTGCCCCTGATGCTCGAGGGCGGCGCGCTGTCCGATGCCGAAGCGGTGCTGCTCGTCCGTCACGACGAGTCCGAGCGCATCGAACCTCACGCCCTCCTGGATCAGCGCATGGGTACCGATGACGATATCGATCTCATGCGCGGTGATCTGCGCATACATCTTCTCGCGCTGCTTCGGCGTCAATCTTCCCGAGAGGAAGCCGACGCGCACGCCGAGCGGAGTCAGGGCAGCCGCAAAACTCTCATAGTGCTGGCGGGCCAGTATCTCGGTCGGCGCCATCAGCGCCCCCTGATAGCCATTCTCCACCGTTTTCACGAGCGCCAGCATGGCGATGACTGTCTTACCGGAGCCGACATCGCCCTGCACGAGACGTCGCATGGGCGTCTCACTCTCCATGTCGTGCTCGATCTCCTGCCAGGTCCGCGCCTGATCATGCGTCAGCTGGAACGGCAGGCCGCTGCGCACCCGCTCCACGAGCTGGCTCGAGAGCAGATGACGCACGCCACGCTCCTGCTCACGCGTCTGCTTCTTGAGGTAGAGCAGTCCGCACTGGATGAGGTAGAGCTCGGCAAAGGCCAGCACCCGTCGGGCTTGACGCAGGTTCTCAGCTGATTCAGGGAAATGGATATCGTGCAACGCCTGGCTGCGCGATGACAGACCATACCGCTCGCGCACGCCGGCCGGTACGGTCTCGGGGATCTCCAATGCCCCCGCCGCCACCTGCTCGAGGGCGCCGCTGATGACGCGCCGGAAGAATTTCTGATTCAGCTTCGCCGTCGCGGCGTAGACCGGCTGGATGCCGCAATGCGCAGTGTAGTCCTCACCATCCTCGAGCAGCTCGAACTCGGCAATCTGGCTCATAGCCATCTGCCCCTGACCGCCATAGGCATAAGTGGCCTTGCCGGTCAGGAATATCCGCCGCCCCGGATGAAGCTGTTTCAGCAAATATTTCTGATTGAACCACGTCACCTGCAGGAACCCCGTCCCGTCGCCGATGAGTGCCGTGATGATGGACATGCCCCGCCGGCCGCCCCGCCGCTCGTTGACATTCATGATATTGCCGGCGACTGTAGCAGACTCGCCGGGCCGCAGGTCGGCGATCCGGGTGAGGACGCTCTGGTCTTCATAGGTCCGCGGCAGGTAGGTTAGCAAGTCATATATACTGCTGATGCCCAGCCTCGCGAGGTCATTCTTCTTCTTCGGCCCTACCCCTTTCAGATACTGGACAGAATCAGTCAGCTTCATGTGCGTCCACTCCTTTCCCTTTCCTCATTCTAGCAATTATCTCCGGCCTCTGCAACGCCAAAAAGGCTGCCGCACCTTTCGATGCGACAGCCTCTGCTCTATGATATCCTGTTCTGAAAAAATCAGAGCTGCGGGCCGGCAGCTACGAGAGCCTTGCCTGCCTCGGTATTCGTGTACTTCTTGGCGAAGTTGTCGATGAACATCTGAGCCAGATGCTTTGCACGAGCATCCCACTCGGACTCGTCTTTGTAATCCCACTTGGACTTCGAAGGATCCTTGTACGTATCTTTCGGGTCGAGGACTTCCGTAGCGACGCCTTCGAGCTCCGTCGGAATCTCGAGGTTGAAGTACGGGATCTTCTTCGTCGGAGCCTTCTGGATGGCACCGCTGTGGATAGCATCGATGATGCCACGCGTATCCTTTATGGAGATGCGCTTGCCATAGCCGTTCCAGCCCGTGTTGACGAGGTATGCCTTCGTGCCGTTAGCCTTGACGCGCTTTACGAGCTCCTCAGCGTACTTCGTCGGCGGCAGCTCGAGGAATGCCTGGCCGAAGCAAGCGGAGAACGTCGGGGTCGGCTCGGTGATGCCGCGCTCCGTGCCAGCCAGCTTCGAGGTGAAGCCGGACAGGAAGTAGTACTGCATCTGCTCCGGAGTCAGGATGGAGACCGGCGGCAGAACACCGAATGCATCAGCAGCCAGGAAGATGACGCTCTTGGCGGCCGGAGCAGCACTGCGGTCGTTGACGAAATCCTTGACCGTGCTCTTTATGTGGTCGATCGGATACGATACACGCGTATTCTCGGTGATGGACTTATCTGCGAAGTCGATCTTGCCGTCCTTGTCGAGGACCACGTTCTCGAGCAGAGCGTTGCGCTTGATAGCGCCGAAGATGTCCGGCTCCGACTCCTGATCGAGGTTGATGACCTTGGCATAGCAGCCACCCTCGAAGTTGAAGATACCGTCATCATCCCAGCCGTGCTCATCATCGCCGATCAGCAGACGCTTCGGATCGGTCGACAGCGTCGTCTTGCCTGTGCCGGACAGACCAAAGAAGATAGCCGTGTTCTTGCCCTGCTTATCCGTGTTGGCGGAGCAGTGCATAGCAGCGATGCCCTTCAGCGGGAGGAAGTAGTTCATCATGGAGAACATGCCCTTCTTCATCTCGCCGCCGTACCAGGTGTTGATGATGACCTGCTGGCGTTCCGTGAGGTTGAATACAACCGCCGTCTCCGAGTGGAGACCGAGCTCCTTGTAGTTCTCGACCTTTGCATGAGAGGCGTTGAATACGACGAAGTCCGGCTTGAAGTTGGCCTCTTCCTCCGGGGTCGGTTTGATGAACATGTTGCGGACGAAATGAGCCTGCCAGGCAACTTCCATGATGAAGCGGACAGCCATGCGCGTGTCCTTGTTCGCGCCGCAGAAGCCATCAACGACGAACAGGCGCTTGTTGGACAGCTCTTTCTTGGCGATGTCCTTTACCGCACCCCAGGCCTCTTTGGTAGCTCTGTGGTTATCGTTATGATACTCCTCAGAATCCCACCAAACCGTATCATGCGACGTCTCATCGTCAACGATGAATTTATCCTTAGGAGAACGGCCCGTGAATATACCAGTCTTGACATCAACAGCGCCGAGCTCGGAAATCTGGCCCTTCTCATAGCCCGTCAGGCCTTCCTTCGTCTCCTCCTCGAACAATGTCTTGTAGGAAGGATTGTAGACGATTTCCGTGGTGCCCGTGATACCATACTGAGTAAGATCGATGTTTGCCATTTTTGCACTCAACCTCTTTCAATAAAATAAAACGTCTCAATTGTGCGTGCTTGCCATTGTTTGTTATATGGGATAAATTTCACTTTATCCGGCAGGCCGTTCGCTCAATCCGTGTATTATATTAGCCTATCGGCCTATAAAAGTCAATAGCCTATAAACAGCATTTCTCATGACATTTATGAGGTTTATCCTGCTTTCGCGCCATCTTTTCTTCCATTAAGATTTAGTCATTATTGTTTGACGGATTTTGACGCAAAAAAGCGGAAAATAATTTTTTCAATCATTTTCCGCTGCTGGATATTTCCGGTTATTTCTCGCCGATGATGCGCACCTCGGGGCAAAGATCGACGCCATGCGCTGCCTTCACCCGGTGCTGGACCTCATGGATGAGGCCGATGACATCCTCACACGTAGCATTGCCCGCATTCACGACGAAGCCCGCATGCTTTGTCGAGACCTCGGCGCCGCCGACGCGCAACCCCTTCAGCCCGGTCTGATCGATGAGGGTGCCGGCGAAATAGCCCTCTGGACGTTTGAACGTGCTGCCGGCACTCGGCATCTCGAGCGGCTGCTTCGCTTCGCGCCGCTGCGTGTAGTCGGCGATGACGGCACGGATTGCTGACTCATCCCCCGGCTGCAGGGCGAGTGTGACCTCGGCGATTGCCTCGCCATTCGTCTGGAATATGCTGTGGCGGTAGCCCAGTTCGAGCTCGGCCGCCTTGTATTCCTTGATCTCGCCCTCCGGCGTCACGGAGCGCACGGAGGCGACGACCTGCTTCGTCTCACCGCCATAGGCACCGGCATTCATGAACACGGCCCCGCCGATGCTGCCGGGTATGCCGCAGGCATACTCGCATCCGCTCAGGGCATGAGCCGCAGCTGCCTCCGAAATGTCCTTCAGCAGCGCACCGGCACCGGCTATGATCTGGTTGCCCTGCACCCGTATATAGGACATCGGCTCGCCGAACTTCACGACTACTCCGCGTATGCCATGGTCGCGCACGAGCACATTCGAGCCATTGCCAAGAATGGTCAGCGGCAGGCCGAATACATGCACGAGGTGCAGTACCTGCTGCGTCTCCGCCAGCGTGGCCGGGAATATGACGCAGTCGGCCGGCCCTCCGATCTGGAATGTGGTCTGACGCCGCATCGGCTCATCGACCAGCACCTGCTCCGGCTGCAGAAAGCCCCGGCAGGCATCTACGAACTGTTTATCTATCACGAAATTATCCCCCAAATAATCAAATGCTTGCTGTCCCCAATGCCGCCTCCAAACGGCACCACGAATCATATCGGGCTGCTGGAATGCAGGCCGCGGCCATGGCCGGTCAGGCCGGGAAAGCCGTTCTGGCGCAGAGCTTCGTAGGCCACGATGGCCGCCGAGCTCGACAGATTCAGCGAGCGGGCCTCATGGATCATCGGTATGCGCACGCATTCGTCCCAATGCGCGGCCAGTATGTCCTCCGGTATCCCCTTCGACTCGCAGCCGAAGACGATGATATCCTCCGGCGTATAGCTGATTTCGCTATAGGCACGCGGCCCTTTCGAGGACAGATAGTAGAAATGGTGCCCCCGGTAGCGCTCGAGCACCTCGCTGAAATCATCATGATAATGTACGGACAGGAACTGCCAGTAGTCGAGCCCGGCCCGCTTCAGATGCTTGTCATCGGTCGAGAAGCCGAGCGGCCGCACGAGATCGAGCTCGATGCCCGTAGCCGCGCACAAGCGCGATATATTGCCGGTGTTGCCGGGAATCTCCGGCGCGATAAGTACTATATGCAAATCAATCGTCTCTTCTGTGCTCGAATCATTTCCGGCTGGCAAAGTCCAGTACGGCCTGCGGCATATCGGCCGGTGCCACGACACCCTTGTGGCGGATCTCTTTGTGACGCAGTGAGGACAGCCCCTCGGGAGCCGGCGTACCGCTGACGACCTGCAGACGGTCAAGTATCGCGAAATCATCCAGCCCCTCTACGCTCTCGCCGAGCGCCGGCAGAACGCTCACGCCGAACTTGTACGGACTGGCCGTCGATACGACGACGAGCGGCGTATCCTTGTCGCCAGTCGCCTGACGATAGTGCTCAGCGACCTCCCAGGCCACGGCCGTATGAGTGTCGGGGACATAGTGATCGTTCTGGAAAGCCCGGCCGATGAGTGCCCGCGTATCATCATCGCCGACCCAGTCCGCCCAGAACACTTTCTGGATATCGGCCAGCACGTCGGCGCCGACATCGTAGCGGCCCGTCGCAGCGAGCTCCTGCATCCAGCCCGCGACGCGCGCGGCATCGCCTGTCACATGATACAGCAGACGCTCGAGATTGCTCGATATGAGGATATCCATCGACGGCGTGATGGTCTTGTGGAATGCGCGATTGCGGTCGTATACGCCTGTGCGCAGGAAATCCGTCAGCACGTTGTTCGCATTCGACGCACAGATGAGCTTGTTCACGGGCAGCCCCATGCGCATCGCATAGTAGCCGGCGAGGATGTCGCCGAAGTTGCCGGTCGGCACGCAGAAGTTTATTTTCTGGCCGTCCTCGATACTGCCAGCAGCCAGCAGATCAGCATAAGAGCTGAAATAGTAAACGATCTGCGGCACGAGACGGCCCCAGTTGATCGAGTTGGCCGAGGACAGCTTCACCCCCTGCTCCGCGAGCCGGGCTGCGATGTCCGCATCGCCGAAGATGGCCTTCACGCCGCTCTGGGCATCATCGAAGTTGCCGGTGACCGCCGTGACGTTCACGTTGCTGCCAGCCTGCGTCAGCATCTGCAGCTGCTGGATATGGCTGACACCGCCCTGCGGATAGAAAACCATGATCTTCGTCTGCGGCACGTCGCAGAAGCCCTCGAGAGCAGCCTTGCCCGTATCGCCTGAAGTAGCGACAAGTATCAGAACATCGTCCTTCTCGCCTGTCTTCTGCAGGGCCGTGCTCATGAGCTGCGGCAGCAGCTGCAGAGCCATATCTTTGAAAGCACTTGTCGGCCCATGCCAGAGCTCGAGTACGGCGAGATTGCCCGCCTCCAGCACACGCGTCGGTGCGCGGCGCTCCGTGTCGAACTTCCCGCCGCCATAGGCCCGCTCCACGCAGCCCTTGATTTCGTCAGCCGTGTAGTCCGTCAGGAACAGGCCCAGCACACGGGCAGCGCGCTCCTCATAGGAGAGCGGCACGAGTCCGGTGATGAAGTTCATATCGACTGCCGGAACCGTGTCGGGCACGAACAGGCCGCCATCACTGGCAATGCCCTTTATGATAGCCTCAGCTGAGGAAAGGTTGGCGGCTGCGCCGCGAGTGCTTTGATACTGCATTGAGCTTCCTCCTAAATCCATATGCCATGTTTCATATACCATATTTTAGCTTTTATATTTCTTTATATCATGCTAAAATTAGACTATCATGATTTACAGCGGGTCCGAACCCTGTCGGCTGCAGACCTGCCTTCAAGAACAGTCTTCACCATTATAACGCACCAGCCCGGATTTTACCATAGGTAAATGCTCCCCACATGCGTTTCCAGTGAGGAAATCCCAGAAAAACAGTCAATTCTTTGCGAGGTGTTCATTTTGCTGAAAATTGCTTTAGGACAGATCGAAGTCGTACCGGGACATCCCGACCGCAACACGCAGAACATACTGGACCATATAGCGGCTGCCAAAGAAGCCGGTGCCGATATCGTCATATTCCCGGAGATGGCCGTCCCCGGCTATCTGCTCGGCGACACATGGGAACAGACCTCTTTCCTGCGCGACTGCGAGAGCTACGGCTGCGACATCATCGCCGCGGCACAAGGCATCGTCGTCATGTTCGGCAATGTCGCCATCGACTGGGACAAGAAGAACAACGATGGCCGCGTGCGCAAATACAATGCGTTCTTCACGGCGCAGGACGGCCGCCTCGTCCAGCCGGACAACATGCCCTATCCCTACGCGATCAAGACGCTCATGCCGAACTACCGCGAATTCGATGACACGCGGCATTTCTTCAGCCTGCAGAAACTGGCCCGCGAGCTCTCCACGACGCCCGAGAGCCTCATCTCGCCGGTGACGCTCACCATCCGCGGCCAGCGCTGCCGCATCGGCTGTCTCATCTGCGAGGATGCCTGGAGCGAGAACTATGAGATGTCACCTTTCGCCATGCTTGCAAAGCAGCGCGGCATCAATCTCTACGTGAACATCTCCACCTCGCCGTACACGCTGGGCAAGAACGAACGTCGCAACAAGCTGTTCGGAGCCCATGCCCGGCGCGCAAGGGTACCGCTCGTCTATGTCAACTGCATCGGCCTGCAGAACAACGGCAAGACCATATATACATTCGATGGCTCCAGCACGGCCTACGATGCGGACGGCCGGGTCGTACTATCCGTCCCCCAGTACGAGGAGCAGATGCCCGTCATCGAGCTCGACGCCCTGCAGGCCGGTGCCAGTCCGGCCGCTGCGGTTCCGGCCGAATCCGAGACTGCTCATATATATGAAGCCCTGCACTACGGCATCAAACATTTCCTCGCCGATATCCATATGCGTCGCGTCGTCATCGGCATATCGGGCGGCATCGACTCCGCAGTCGCCGCTGCTCTCTATGCGACGATACTGCCACCAGAGGACCTGCTGCTCGTGAATATGCCGAGCGTGTTCAACTCCGAGACGACGAAGGGCCTATCGGCCCAGCTCGCCCGCAACATCGGCTGCGAATACATGGTCGTCCCGATCCAGGAGTCCGTCGAGCACACCGAGTCCCAGCTGCAGCAGGCGCCCATGACGCTGCTACAGGACGGCCAGGAGTCGCATCTCGAGATATCGTCGTTCACGCTCGAGAACATACAGGCCCGCGACCGCTCGTCGCGCGTCCTGGCCGGAGCTGCGGCAGCCTTCGGCGGCGGCTTCACCTGCAACGCGAACAAAGCGGAGACGACGGTCGGCTACTCGACGCTCTACGGTGACCAGTCGGGATTCCTCTGCGCACTCGCCGACCTCTGGAAATACCAGGTCTATGCGCTGGCCCACTATCTGAACGATGTCGTATACGGCCGCGAAGTCATCCCCCAGGGCATCATCGACATCGTGCCGAGCGCCGAGCTCTCGAACGCCCAGAATGTCGACGAGGGCAAAGGCGACCCACTGAAATACCCCTATCACGACTTCCTCTTCCGCGCTTTCGTCGAACGCTGGCAGAAAGCCGCTCCGGAGGACATCCTCGAGTGGTATGCCGCCGGCACGCTCGAGGAAAACATCGGCTGCGAGCCGGGACTCGTCAAACAGTATTTCCCCACGGCCAGCGACTTCATCGCCGACCTCGAACGCTGGTGGAACCTGTTCACCGGCATGGCCATCGCCAAGCGCATCCAGGCCCCGCCAATCCTGGCCGTCTCCCGCCGCGCCTACGGCTTCGACCACCGCGAAGCCCAGAACGGCCCCTACTACACCCGCCGCTACCGCGAGCTGAAAGCGGAGCTGTCTAAAGTAAGCGCCTAACAACTCACCGTCTTTAATCCATAGAATCATGAAGCTATAATGGGAGCATATTCCATGTCTGGAAGATTACAGTA
>CACXCN010000013.1 GCA_902766095.1 uncultured Selenomonas sp.
AAGTGTGCGTGAATGGCTTTCGACATTCAGTTCAAGCTGATTTATCAAGGCATACGGGATGTTTTCCGTGTGCGAAGTTTGAGTTACGTAAGCATAGCAGGAGGACATTGTCCTACATAGCTGCACAGAGGAGGGAATACCATGAAACACATTCAGACAGTGAACAAGCCTCAGCTGCAGGCTACGCTCAAGACGGGCGGCTGCGGCGAGTGCCAGGCATCCTGCCAGTCGGCCTGCAAGACTTCCTGCACGGTCGGCAACCAGGTTTGCGAGCATGGTGCCAAATAATCCCAGCAGAGTGGAAGCTGAGGGGCTGTGAGATCGCAGCTCCGGTCGCATCTTCAAGCCTTCCCCTAGGGGAGGGCTTTTTCTATTACTTTTAGGAGAGATATTTTTTGGATAAGAGGATTCATAAGTTCTGTCAGGGTGGCCACTACATCCTGCTCGATATAAACAGCGGCACCGTCCATGTCATCGACAAGATGATATACGATATGCTCGATACGTTTGACGGCAGCAACGATGAGGCGGTCGTCGCGTCTCTTGGCAGCCAGTACCCCGAGGTAGAGCTGCGCGAGGCACTTGGCGAGCTTCATGAGCTCATCGAGGCTGGTGCGCTTTTCACGCCTGGCATCGATGAGGCACCGATATCGTTCCGGCAGAAGGGCGTCGTAAAGTCGCTCTGCCTCATGATTGCGCAGGATTGCAATATGCGCTGCAAATATTGCTTCGGTGACGGCGGCAGCTATGGTGGCGAGCGCGCCGTCATGAGCCCGGAGGTCGGACGCCGGGCGGTCGATTTCCTGCTCGAGGCCAGCGGGCCGCGCAAACATTGCGAGCTCGATTTCTTCGGCGGGGAGCCGCTCATGAATATGAAGACGGTGAAGGCCGTGACGGAGTATGTCCGCCAGCGGGAGCAGGAGACCGGCAAGACGGTCAAGCTCACCATGACGACGAACGGCATGCTGCTCGATGATGCCACGATCCAGTGGCTCAACGACAACCGGTTCTCACTCGTCCTTTCCATGGACGGGCGCAAGAGCGTCCACGATGCTGCCCGGCCGGATGCCGGCGGTCATGGCACATATGACCGGGTCGTGCGCAATTTCCATAAATGCTTGGAAAGCCGTCAGGGTGGCGATGACGACTATCGTGGCATGTATACCTATATCCGCGGAACGTATACCCATGACAACCTCGACTTTGCCAAAGACGTCCAGGCCATGCTCGATGAGGGCTTCGATATCCTGTCGCTCGAGCCGGTCGTGCTGAAAGATCATCCTATGGCCCTGACGGAGGCAGACCTGCCGCGCATCCGTGAGGAATACGATCGCCTGACGGACCTGTATCTCAAGCGTCAGCGCGAGGGCCGCGGCTTCTTCTTCTTCCATTTCAATCTGAATCTCGACAATGGTCCCTGCCTCGCGAAGCGCCTGTCGGGCTGCGGCGCCGGTCATGAGTACTTCGCCGTGGCCGAGAATGGCGACCTTTATCCGTGCCACCAGTTCGTGGGACGTGAGGGCTATCGTCTGGGATCCATCTACGAGGGCGTCACGAATCAGGAGCTGCCGCAGTATTTCCGCGAATCGCATGTGCTGAACAAGCCGAAATGCCGCGAGTGCTGGGCGAGATTTTATTGCTCCGGCGGCTGCCATGCGAATGCCGACCTGTTCCACGGCGACATCCGCGAGCCGTATGAGATTGCCTGCGAGATACAGAAGAAGCGCCTCGAATGCGCCATACTCATCCAGGCGCTGCGCTCACTGGAAAAGGCACAGCAGCAGTAAGATATCCCCATCGGCAAAGACTGACGGATTCCGGCTGACTAAGCCCGAAAACGCTCGCTAATCATGCTGAAACAATTTCTAATATTTCTGACAAAACATTGACATTTGACCTAAAAATATTGTATTATTAATTACGTAAGAAATGAACTTCTAAGAGTTTTAGGGGGTATTTTTCAAATGGCAGTAAAAGTTGCTATCAATGGTTTTGGCCGTATCGGCCGTCTTGCTTTCCGTCAGATGTTCGACGCTGAGGGTTACGAAGTTGTCGCTATCAACGACCTCACGAGCCCGAAGATGCTCGCATACCTGCTGAAGTACGATTCCTCTCAGGGCAAGTACAAGTATGCTGACAAGGTCGAGGCTGGCGATGACAGCATCACCGTCAATGGCAAGACCATCAAGATCTATGCTGAGAAAGATGCTGCTAACATTCCCTGGGCTAAACATGACGTTGACGTCGTTCTCGAGTGCACGGGCTTCTATACCTCCAAGGAGAAGGCTTCGGCTCATCTGAAGGCTGGCGCTAAGAAAGTCGTTATCTCCGCTCCGGCTGGCAAAGACCTGCCGACCATCGTGTTCAACACGAACCATGAGACCATCCCGCAGGGTTGCCAGATTATCTCGGCTGCTTCCTGCACGACGAACTGCCTGGCTCCGATGGCCAAGGCTCTGAATGACCTCGCTCCGATCCAGAGCGGCATCATGCAGACCATTCATGCTTTCACTGGCGACCAGATGACTCTGGATGGCCCGCAGCGCAAGGGTAACCTCCGCCGCAGCCGTGCTGCTAGCGAGAACATCGTTCCGACCTCCTCGGGCGCTGCTAAGGCTATCGGCCTGGTTCTGCCTGAGCTCGATGGCAAGCTCATCGGTGCTGCACAGCGCGTTCCGACCCCGACCGGCTCCACGACTCTGCTCTATGCTGTTGTCAAGGGCAATGTGACGGTTGATCAGGTCAACGCTCAGATGAAGAAGGAGTCCACGGAGTCCTTCGGTTACAACACGGACGACATCGTTTCGAAGGATGTTGTCGGCATGCGTTATGGCTCCCTGTTCGATGCTACCCAGACCATGGTAAGCCCGATGGAGGATGGCAACACCCTCGTTCAGGTTGTTTCCTGGTACGATAACGAGAACAGCTACACGAGCCAGATGGTTCGCACGATCAAGTTCTTCGCTGAGAACCGTTGATTGTACGCTTCAGCTATGACAGCTGAATAGCTGGTGATCTGGAGAGGTCCGGCCATATATAGGGCCGGACCTCTTTTATTTCTGTGTGTTTTTACAGGATTGTTTTTATAATCAGGGGGTATTTGAATGGATAAGAAGACCATCCGTGACGTAGACCTCAAGGGCAAGAAAGTATTCACCCGTGTAGATTTCAATGTGCCGTTCGATGATAAGGGCAACATCTCCAATGATACGCGCATCCGCGCTACGCTGCCGACGCTGAACTACATGCTCGAGCAGGGTGCAGCCATCGTGCTGGCCTGCCATATCGGCCGTCCGACGGAGGCCCGTGAGCCGCAGTTCTCGACAAAGCCGGTGGCTAAGCGCCTCTCCGAGCTCCTGGGCAAAGAGGTCAAGTGGGCTCCGGACTGCATCGGTCCTGAGGCTGAGAAGGCCAAAGCGGATCTGAAGCCGGGCGAAGTCCTGCTGCTTGAGAACCTCCGCTATCACAAAGAGGAGAAGAAGAACGATCCTGAGTTCGCCAAAGAGCTCGCCAAGGGCTGCGACCTCGCTGTCGATGATGCTTTCGGCGTCGCCCATCGCGCTCATGCCTCGAACGCTGGCGTTCCGAAGTATCTCGAGACGGTCGCCGGCTTCCTCATGGAGAAAGAGATCAACTACATCGGCAAGACGCTTGAGAACCCGCAGCATCCGTTCGTCGCCATCATCGGCGGTGCCAAGGTTTCGGATAAGATCGGCGTCGTGACGAACCTGCTCGACAAGTGCGATACGATTATCATCGGTGGCGGCATGGCTCATACGTTTGATGCAGCCAAGGGCTATCCCATCGGCAACTCCCTCTGCGAGAAGGATAAGTTCGGTGTCGCACTCGATGTGCTCAAGAAGGCTGAGGAGAAGGGCGTAAAGGTCGTTCTGCCGGTAGACCTCGTCGTCGCTGACAAATTCGCAGCTGATGCGAACACGAAGACCGTGCCGGTCGACCAGGTACCGGATGGCTGGGAGGCTCTCGATTCCGGCGTTGAGACCAGCAAAGAGTACACGAAGGCTCTCGAGGGCGCCAAGACGGTTGTCTGGAATGGTCCTATGGGCGTGTTCGAGTTCGATGCTTTCGCTAACGGCACGCTGGCTGTAGCAAAGGCTGTGGCCAAGGCTACGGAAGAGGGCGCAACCTCCATCGTCGGCGGCGGCGACTCTGTGGCAGCACTGAAGAAGACCGGCCTCACGGATAAGATCTCGCACGTATCCACCGGTGGTGGCGCTACGCTCGAGTTCCTCGAGGGCAAGACGATGCCGGGCATCGAGGCTATTGCTGATAAATAAAAGAAGAGAAGGTTTATGCGGTAACGCTGCAGGTATGACCACACCTCTTTCGTCAGCCTGCGGCTGCCACCTTCCCCTGAGGGGAAGGCTATGAGGAGGATAATATATAATGGCAAGAACTCCTATAATTGCTGGTAACTGGAAGATGAACAACACCATCGCACAGGGTGTTCAGCTCGTGAAGGACCTCGCTCCGCTCGTCAAAGATGCGAAGGTAACGGTCGTTGTCTGCCCGACGGCGACAGCTCTGTCGTCCGTTGCTGAGGCAGTAAAGGGCACGAACATCCATGTTGGTGCGCAGAATGTACATTGGGAAGATCATGGCGCTTTCACGGGTGAGATCTCCACGGGCATGCTGACTGAGATCGGCGTTGATTACTGCGTCCTCGGCCATAGCGAGCGCCGCGGCTATTTCGGCGAGACGGATGAGGGCGTCAACAAGCGCGCTCATGCCGCTTTTGCAGCCGGCATCACCCCGATCATCTGCTGCGGCGAGCCGCTTGAGATCCGCGAGCGCGGCTCCTATCTCGAGATGGTAGCTTTCCAGGTCCTCGAGGCTCTGGCTGGCTTCAAGCCGGAAGAGGTAGCGAAGCTCGTCATCGCCTACGAGCCGATCTGGGCGATCGGCACGGGCAAGACGGCCAGCTTCGAGCAGGCTGAGGAAGTCTGCGGCCATATCCGCAAGACGGTCGAAGGCAAGTTCGGCAAAGATGCAGCTGACAGCATCCGCATCCAGTATGGCGGCAGCGTGAAGCCGGCTACGATCAAAGACCTCATGAAGCAGCCGAATGTCGATGGTGCACTCGTCGGCGGCGCTTCGCTGAAGGCTAAAGATTTCTCTGAGATAGTCAATTTCTGAAACATTCCCTTTCAGCATCAGGCAGTATAGGGAAGGAGACAAAAATGGCAAAACTCAAGAATGCTCCGGTAGCACTCATCATCATGGATGGCTGCGGCCTGGGTGATAAGAATGACAAGAACAATGCGGTGCAGGTAGCGAATACTCCGGTACTCGATGGCCTGCTCGCCAAATACAGACACAGCCAGCTGCAGGCTTCGGGCGAGTATGTCGGTCTGCCGGATGGCCAGATGGGCAACTCCGAGGTCGGTCATACGAACATCGGCGCTGGCCGTGTCATCTATCAGCAGCTCACTCGCATCACGCGCGACATCAAGAACGGCGACTTCTTCAAGAATGAGGCGCTGCTCAAGATCGTGCGCGGGGCGAAGGAAAAGGGCGGTGCCCTGCACCTGCTCGGACTCGTTTCTCCGGGCGGCGTGCACAGCCACTGCGATCATCTCTATGCGCTGCTCGAGCTCGCTAAGCGCGAGGGCGTGCAGGATGTATACGTCCATGCATTCCTCGATGGCCGCGATGTGCCGCCGAAGAGCGCACAGCCTTTCCTCGAGGAGCTCGAGGCGAAGTGCAAGGAGATCGGCGTGGGCCGTATCGCGACGGTAGCGGGCCGCTACTACGCGATGGACCGTGATAAGCGCTGGGATCGTGAGCAGAAAGCCTATGAGGCCATCGCTCATGCCGAGGGCGTCAGCGCGGAGAGCGCTGTAGCCGGCCTCCAGGCCAGCTATGCGGATACGACGGAGAAGCCGGAGGGCGTGACGGATGAGTTCGTCATCCCGTTCGTCGTCAAAGGCTATGAAGGCATGAAGAACGGCGATGGCGCCATATTCTTCAACTTCCGTCCGGACCGTGCCCGCCAGCTCACGCATGCGTTCGTTGATGAGAAGTTCGACGGCTTCGAGCGCGATGAGAACCTGCACATCCCGTTTGCGACGTTCTCGCAGTACGAGGATGGCATGAATGCGCTCGTGGCTTTCCCGCCGGAGCACATCGACAATACGCTGGGTCAGATCATCCAGGATCATGGTCTCACGCAGCTCCGCATCGCTGAGACCGAGAAGTACGCGCATGTCACGTTCTTCTTCAACGGCGGTGTCGAGGAGCCGTATAAGGGTGAGGATCGCATCCTCGTTCCGTCGCCGAAGGTCGCTACCTACGACCTGAAGCCGGAGATGAGCGCAATCGAGGTCACGGACAAGGTCGTCGAGGCCATAAAGTCTGGCAAGTATGATTTCATCATCCTGAACTACGCGAACTGCGACATGGTCGGCCATACGGGCGTGTTCCCGGCCGTCATAAAGGCTGTCGAGACGGTCGATACCTGCGTAGGCCGTTTCGTCGACGCTATCCGCGAAGTCGGCGGCGAGGTCTGCATCACGGCTGACCACGGCAATGCTGATAAGATGATGGATTATGATAACAACCAGCCGTTCACGAAGCACACGACGAATCCGGTACCGTTCATCGTGGTATCCGATCGCGTGAAATCCGTGCAGGATGGTGCTCTCTGCGATATAGCTCCGACGCTCCTGACGCTGGCCGGCATCGATATACCGGCTGAGATGACAGGCAAGAATCTCGTCGAGCTTTGATGATAGTATTCCAACTGTTGTAGTATTTTAGAAAAGAGAGGAATCGAACAATGATTGCTTATTCACAGAAAGTGGAAGACATGACCTGCGTAACTCAGGAAGTGCACCATGGCGCTGCCCCGATACCTGAGGAAGGCAAATGGGTGAAATCCCGCAAGGTCGAGGACATCAGCGGCCTGACGCATGGTGTTGGCTGGTGCGCTCCGCAGCAGGGGGCCTGCAAGCTGACGCTGAATGTCAAAGACGGCATCATCCAGGAAGCTCTGGTCGAGACCATCGGCTGCTCGGGCATGACGCATTCTGCAGCTATGGCTGCTGAGATACTGCCGGGCCTCACGGTCCTCGAGGCTCTGAACACGGACCTCGTCTGCGATGCTATCAACACAGCGATGCGCGAGCTGTTCCTGCAGATCGCTTATGGCCGCAGCCAGACGGCTTTCTCCGATGATGGTCTGCCGGTCGGTGCTGGTCTCGATGACCTCGGCAAAGGCCTGCGCAGCCAGGTTGGTACGCTCTACGGCACGCTCAAGAAGGGCCCGCGCTACCTCGAGCTGGCTGAAGGCTATGTCACGAAGCTCGGCCTCGATAAGGAAGGCCGCATCATAGGCTACGAAGTAATCCAGGTCGGCAAAGTCCTCGAGGCTGTCCGCCATGGCCAGGATGCGAATGAGGCTATCAAGGCGAACACGAGCACGAAGGGCCGTTTCGCTGATGCTGTCAAGACGATCGATCCGCGCGAGGAGTAATCCGGCCGCGTGAAGCGAATTCCGCAAATTTCGAGGTAAAGTATCCACTTTAGGAAGGAATGAACGAAATGTCATTATTCGAAGGCTATGAGCGCCGCATAGATAAGATAAACGAAGTCTGCAAGCAGTACGGCATCGGCACGATCGAGGATGCCAAAAAAGTTTGCGACGAGAAGGGTGTCAACCCGTACAAGATCGTCGAGGATCTGCAGCCGATCGCGTTCGAGAACGCGAAATGGGCTTACACGCTCGGCGCTGCTATCGCGATAAAGAAGAATGTCAAGTCCGCTGTCGAGGCTGCCAAGGCTATCGGCGAGGGCCTGCAGGCTTTCTGCGTACCGGGTTCGGTCGCTGACCATCGTAAAGTCGGTCTCGGCCACGGCAACCTCGGCGCTATGCTCCTCTCGGAGGAGGCTGGCTGCTTCTGCTTCCTGGCTGGCCATGAGTCCTTTGCTGCTGCTGAGGGCGCTATCGGTATCGCCAAGACGGCCAACAAGGTTCGTAAGAATAAGCTGCGCGTCATCCTGAATGGCCTCGGCAAAGATGCTGCTCAGATCATCAGCCGCATCAACGGCTTCACCTATGTCGTAACCGACTATGACTACAAGACGGGCAAGCTCAATATCGTAGACCAGATCGTCTACGGCAGCGATCCGGATCGTTCGCAGGTCAAGTGCTATGGCGCTGATTCCGTCCAGGAGGGTGTCGCCATCATGCATCATGAGGATGTCGATATCTCCATCACGGGTAACTCGACGAACCCGACCCGCTTCCAGCATCCGGTGGCTGGCTGCTACAAGAAGGAGTGCATTGAGAAGGGCAAGAAGTACTTCTCGGTCGCTTCGGGTGGCGGCACAGGCCGTACGCTTCATCCGGATAACATGGCTGCCGGCCCGGCTTCGTACGGCATGACCGATACGATGGGCCGCATGCACAGCGATGCCCAGTTCGCAGGCTCGTCCTCCGTGCCGGCTCACGTCGACATGATGGGCCTCATCGGCGCTGGCAACAACCCGATGGTCGGTATGACTGTTGCAGTAGCTGTCGCTGTAGACCAGGCTCTGAACAAGTAATAGCTTCATAGAGATTTGTCACTAAGGCCCGCGCTAGCCTGCCGTCATCATGCTAGCTACTGACGGCAGTGAGCCACGGTGATGCAATAAACCGCGGTCCGGAAAGCCCAATCCCAGCTTTCCGGACCGCGGTTATTTTTATGAGGGTGGAACAAGATCAATATTTAGATACTTAAGATAAGGTAGCGACAGGCATGGTTCCGGAATGGAGCGTCGTGGGTTGGCGTGAAGAAATCAAATTTTTCCCTATCAAGCAATCCCGCGGAAAGTACTTTC
>CACXCN010000014.1 GCA_902766095.1 uncultured Selenomonas sp.
GCTCCATTCCGGAACCATGCCTGCCGCTGCTTTATCATAGCAGTTGGCTACCTCTCAGACGCTGACCGGTATTTCGTTACAGACCCAAATAAATCGTGGCTGCTTATGCTTCGCGAATGATTACCGGTAGCGCATCGCCTGCGCCTTGGCCAGGCGGTCGCAGCGCTCGTTGGCATCTACTCCGACATGGCCTTTGACCCAGCGGAACTGCACCGTGTGAGCGGCAAAGAGACGATCCAGTTCCTGCCAGAGATCCTGATTCTTGACCGGCTGGCTATCCGCCTTGCGCCAGCCGCGCCGCTTCCAGGCCGGCAGCCAATGGCGCGTGAATGCCTGCTGCAGGTACCTGCTGTCCGTATACAGCTCGACGACCGCACCCTCGCGGGCCGCGCGCAACGCCATGATGGCCGCCATGAGCTCCATGCGGTTGTTCGTCGTCGACGGCTCGCCGCCCGACAGTTCCCGCACCTCACCCGTCGCCACCTCGCGCAGCACGACAGCCCAGCCACCCGGACCGTCGGGATTGCGCAGGCAGGAGCCATCTGTATATATGATATAGTCGGGCTCGCGCTCCGGCGCCGGTGGAAAAAGCTCCAGCTGCGATGCTCCGGTCCGTCTTTTTACTGCCCGCCCGGGCGTCAGCGTCCGTGGTGCCCCAGCCCCGTGCAGCCAGGCCTCCGCCTCCTGAGCATTCGTGAAACCCTTGAATACGGCTCCGGGATAGCCCGCCACTTGCTCTTTGCAAGCAGCCCAGGTCAAGAACAACCCCGTCGTGCGGCCGCGCTTTACGGCATAAACTTTTTTCTTGGTCGCCATATATACCTCAATACCAATGCTGGTAGCCCAGCGAGAATCCTACTCCGTTGTAGCCGGGATTATGCGTCTTCATTCCATTCGATGAATGGTGGAACGCATATCCGAGGTTGAGCGAATCACATGGACTGACATGCCAGATGAGCCGCGGCCCTATGCGCCACTGGAAGCCGTAACCGCGTCCCTGTGCCGGATGGGCCTTGTCGTAAGCCATGATGCTCCCCGTCCCATCAAGCGTCAGATCGACGCGATGACCGACTGACCAAGTATAACGGAGCATATAACTCGGTCCGAGCCCGACAACGGCCGAATCCCGCACGATGCCATCATCAAAAGTGAAGCCCGTAGCGCGTGTGAACGTCGCCCCGTAGTGAAGCGACAGCCTTCCCAGCGTGCGGTACTGGTGATACCAGTGCACATTGTACTGATTGATATTGCGCTTTTTGAAGAATCGGGCATCAAGGTACTCGAGCTGTATCTCATCGTTGCGCTGACCTGTATAGTCTATGGATTGCCCGGCACTAGCGTTGGTCACAGTTGCTGCCTTATCCGCTGGCATCGGCTGTGACTCCGGCTGAGCTGCAGCACTGACATTGCCAGTCATCATCCCCGCTAGCACGATTCCCCCAATGGCTTTTCTCAGTTCCAACGTTACTCCTCCTCAAAAAAGAGGCTGTCCGATGATGGCACAGCCTCTAATAATGCAAGATTTACTGATGTCACTCCGGCTTGCGGATGACCTCGCAGCCCATATACGGCACGAGCGCCTTCGGCACGACGACCGAGCCGTCCTCCTGCTGATAGTTCTCGAGGATAGCAGCCACGGTGCGGCCCACAGCGAGGCCCGAGCCGTTCAGTGTATGTACGAATTCCGGCTTCGCTCCCGGCTCGCGGCGGAACTTGATGTTCGCGCGGCGGGCCTGATAATCGAGGCAGTTCGAGCACGAAGATATTTCGCGGTACTTGTTCTGATACGGGAACCAGACCTCGATATCGTAGGTTTTGGCCGAGGTGAAGCTCATATCGCCCGTGCAGAGCTCAACGACATGATACGGGAGCTCGAGGATGCGCAAGACGTCTTCCGCTGCATCGACCATGCTCTCGAGCTCGTCCCAGCTCGTCTCCGGCTTAACGAACTTGATGAGCTCGACTTTGTTGAACTGATGCTGGCGGATGAGTCCGCGCGTATCGCGGCCAGCACTGCCAGCCTCGGCCCGGAAGCAGGCCGTATAGGAGCTGTAGTACTCCGGCAGCTTGCGCCCGTCGAGGATCTCATCGCGATGATAGTTCGTCGTCGGTACCTCGGCCGTCGGCACGAGATAGTAGTCGAGGCCTTCGAGCTTGAACATATCCTCGGCGAATTTCGGCAGCTGGCCCGTACCGGTCATGCTCTCCTTGTTGGCGATGAACGGTGCCAGCATCTCTGTATAGCCATGCTTGCCCGTGTGCAGGTCCATCATGAAGTTGATGCAGGCGCGCTCGAGGCGGGCGCCGAGGCCCTTGTAGAACGTGAAGCGGGCACCGGTAACCTTGGCGGCGCGATCGGCATCGAGGATATCGAGGTCGCTGCCTATGTCCCAATGCGCTTTCGGCTCGAAATCGAACTTCGTCGGCTCGCCCCATTTGCGCACCTCAGGGTTTTCCGTGTCATCCTTGCCGATCGGCACGTCGGCCTTCGGCATGTTCGGGATATGGAGCATGATATCGCGGAGCTGGGCCTCTACTTCCTTCAGCTCGCCATCCATAGCCGCTATCTTCTGGCCCACTTCGCGCATTGCTGCGATCTTGGCCGAAGCATCTTCCTTCGCCTTCTTCATCTGGCTGATTTCCTTCGAGACCTGATTGCGCTGCCCTTTCAGCGCCTCCGACTCCTGCAGAAGCTCGCGACGGCGGGAATCGAGGTGCTCGAAGTCCGTGAGGTCCAGCGGGTTATGACGATTCTGCAGCATCTGCTTAACCTCGTCAAGATGCTCACGCACGAATTTTATATCCAGCATGTCTTTCACACTCCATATAGATATTTTTCACATCTTGTCCATTATAACGCCAATAGTGATATTTTGCCATAGGAAAAATATTACTATTGGCGTTTCAACGAGTCAGACCTAAGCACACAGTACCGCGGCAGACATGGTTCCTTCATTACGCTATTGTGGTTTGGCTAAAATGAAATAATTCCCTCAGATCCGCACCTCGAAATGCGGCGGGTCCGCAGATTTTTCCTGCTGGGGCCTGGATATCACTTTCAGCTCTGCCCCATCCGGCCGGTTCTCGGTATAGCTGGCTGTCTGCGAGCGGGGACGGGGGGCCGGTTGTGGCTCGGAGGCAGGCTCCGCTTTCCCAGGCATCCGGCCGCCCTGCGGAGCTGCTGCTGCCAGAGCTTGCTGTGCTGCCCGGGCCTGATGCTGCTGACGCCGGGCAGCGGTTGCAGCCTGTGCCTGCTGGCGGGCCGCATTGCGCTCTGCCAGATACCGGCGCCGGCGCTCTCGCATATCGTCGATCTCGCGCTGCTCCTCATCCTCGATGACCTGCAACGCCTCCGCTGCCGTAAAGCCGCTGAGGCCGTCAGGTGCCATGATATCATCCGCCATCAGCGGCCCCTGTGTTGTCTCCCGTCGCTCCGTCGTCCTGGCTGCAGGACGTTGTGGTGCCGGGGTATCAGACTGGAAATCAATATCGTCAATCGTCAGCTCATCCTTTCCGCCGCGGCGGCGCATGATGACCCGGAAAGCGACGAAAGCGACCGCGAATATGACGGCGAACGTCACGCCCCAGAACAGTGCCCCATGATAGCTTGGTGAAGGCGGTATGGCCGTCTGCTGGCTCTGCGCCTGCTGACCGGACTGCGACAGGATGCGCTCGGCATCAGACTGCCCCGGAGCCCGCTCCGTCTCCGTCGTCGTTTCCAGCTGGCCGCCCTGACCGCCGGCAGCCCTCTGCGACTGCGTCTGATTGCCGCCGGACTGGCTGCTCTGCTTTCCTGCCGTGGCAGCATCGGATGGCCCCTGGGTGGTCTTGCTCAGCGCGCCGTCGCCACGAGCCACGGCCGCCCGCGCCGCATTTTCCTGCACCTGCTCCGGTGACTGGTAGCCGCTCTGCGGTACCGTGCTCTCCGTCACGCTGCCCCCGCCGCTGAACTCGATCTGTGGTACTGTCGGCGGTGTGGGCGGCGTCGGTGCCGTCGGTGCTGTCAAAGCCATGCTGTCATCCCCTTTCGCCATCGACAGTGCTCCGGTACTACGCTGCTGTTATTTATTCGCGGCATCGCCGAATATCTCCTGTTTCATGAGCCAGACCGTCTGCTCCCGGCCGGCATCGTCTGCAGCTGCCCGGTATTTCACATAGACCGTGAAATCACCGTCCGGCCGCAGCCAGACGATCATCTGGGCCACGGTCTGTGTATGACTCTTCTCGTCACCAGTACGCCAGAGCGAATTGACCGGACCGGCCGTACGGTCCTCGCCGATGCGTATGAAATCATCGAGCGTATACTGTTTCTGCGCCTGCAGCAGCTCCGTCACGCGGTCATAGCGTTTGTGACTGCTCTCATAATATTTCTTATTCTGAGCAGCCAGATCAGCGCTCAGATAGTGGTTCGTATGAGCGAGGATGCCATTCTGGCACCTCTCTATGCAGACTTCGCCATTCAGGCCGCCCTCTATATAGGCAGTCTCACTGCGGTCGGCCAGCATGATGAACCGCACGCCCCGGAACAGCTCCGGATGCTGCAGCGCCGCGTCTACCGTCGCATAGCGCTCCAGCACCTTGCGCAGCGTCCCCTGGACCGGCGGATGTGCCTCAGCAGCCGCCGCTTTCTGCTTCTTCGTCACCGAGCTGACTGACGCCGAGTAGGCCACGAGGCCAGCCTCATTGACCCCGCCACGCAGCTGCCGCCGCTCGAACGGACCGCCGTAGAGACCGTAATAGCGATAGCCTCCCGACTGGCGCGGTTCCATCAGATGCAGCGACTGCTCCTGCGGCCGCCAGTCGCGGTTCTTCGCTGCGATCGTGCCGCCGCCTGCCACAGACGTCCCCTGCGCCGCATACAGCGTGCAGGCCAATGCAGGAACTGGCAGGCACAGAAATGCTGCCCCGAGCATGACAGCCAGTGCCTTTCGCATGCCTCTGCTCCCATGTCCAGATTTATCAGATATCTGATTCCTATCCATTCTGTATCACTCCTTTTACCCCCTATATCGCCAACATATCACAAAAATCTTCATCCTGCAAGCGCCGCTGTTCGTCACAGCTTTTCTCTGCAGCAGTTGTACTTTTCGCTAAAAGCCGTTATAATTGATAAAGGATTTTCCTGAATATCATATTTTGAATAGGAGAGAACTATGGCTAACATATACAGTGTGGCACTGAGCTACAAGAATACGCTGGGCTGGATCGACTATGACGAGGATGCGCATACCGCCACGGTGAAGATGATGAATCCCGAGGCACAGAAGCTCGTCGAGGACTATCTGCATGAAAAGCACGTCATAAAGGTCCCTCATAAGACGCTCATGGATTTCACTGACGTCGAGGTCGATCCTCTGGCCGACAAGGACAGCCTGCAGCTGGCCCTCACGCGCCTCTGGAACAATACCCAGGTGCACGTCGACTGGAGCCGTCCGGTCGAGTACGTCAAGAAAAACCCACATTACTAATACAATATGGACGAATCATCAAGCCGCCCGCTTCAGGGCGGCTTTTTTAATATAGCATCATGGCCACCTGCTCCACCGCGCATTTTATATGTGTCCGTATGGCCCTATCCGATAGATGAACGCGCCACTGTAGGCTAATCTGTGTCTCATGCTCAATATAATATGCCTTCAGCAGGTCCCTGTCCTCTACAGGCAGCACCCTATCAATCGCACGATCGAGCTGCTTCAGCACCAGCTCCAGGCGTTCCGCCTCCTGATCCAGCAGATCCGCCCGCGCCTTTAGCTGCTCATGCTTCAAGGCTTCATTCTCCACAGCAGAGGAAAGAGCAGCGCCGCCGCCCCCAGTCCCTCCATAGCGTGCAATACGGGAGCCGGAAAAGTCGCACGCCCGCTGCCGGTATTCCTTGGCGTTCTCCCGCTTTATTGAAAGGGAGTTCTTCAAGAGGTTATATTCCTTCAGCAGCTTTTTGGTTTTCTTCAAGTGCTCCTGCTGTGCACCCTCATCCATGGCATCGAAACAGGTCATAGATATAACCTCCCATATAGAAAAGGGCCGCCCTGTTCAGGCAGCCCCGGGCTGAATATGGCCTAATAGCTTACTTGGTTGTTATCGGCTGATAGTAAATCGCCATTTTCTTGTTATCGAGAACAAAGGCGTCAAAGTAGAAACGCCCTTCGGCCAGGCTACCGCTCAATCCAGGCGGATCGTCGTGTATCTTATAATCTTCCAGTTTGACCGGCGCGACCGTCGCGCACGGGTGGGCAATCATGAAGCCGAAGCCCTCCGGCAGACGAGCAGCCGGCACCTTGATTATATTCAGGCCGTCGAGGTTCGATATAACGCCACGCGCACGCATTTCCGCACCGGTTTCCGTCTCCATGACTATATCCTTGGAGCGCTTCATCATGTAGTACACGTCAGGCGTCACGATCAGCACGCGCCCCGTGTCTGGCGCAAGGTTGTTGTCCAGTACGTTGTTGCCCTCAAGCACCTTATCAAAGATGTTTGACGCATCCAGGGCCGCCGCCGTTGCTGTGGTTCCTGCTCCTGCTACCATCTTGCTATATATATAGGCATCAATTTCAGGAATGACTACTTCACGCATTTCGCGAGCCAGCGCCGCCGCTGCATTCGCTGTTTGCAAGGTTTCGTTTACATCCATCTTATCCAGCGCGAACGTGAAAGAGCGGTCCTTCGAGAGCGTAAAGGTCTCTACATCGTTGCCGAGGCCCGCGATCGTGCCATAACGCGATCCGCCTGCTGCCGTTTTCGAGCCGTCACGATCATAATCCTGTGTGGCTACGGTTTTCATCTTGTACACCTTGACGGTCTTTGCGCCATCAAAGGTAAAATCATGGTTAGTTACGAGTGCCCGCTGAGATTCCTTGTAAAACATTTCATCTACATAGGGCAGGAAGCTTGTTGCAAGATTCATGTCTGCCATACTTTTGGCCTTCCTTTCTTACTGTAGGCCCATAGCTTTTCTAATTTCGGCTTGCTCAATGTCTCCAGGCTTTAGCGATATAGTGTTTCCAATACCCGCCCCAGTCTGTATGTCAGCCTTTACGGCCCAGGGATGTTCATGCAGCCAATTTTTTACGCCGTCCGTTACTGATAGAACGGTTCCATTATTCAGCTTGTACCCCAGCTCCCCATTTTCGCTTTCAATGACATTATCTTCAAGCATGGAAGCCATATCACCTGGAGCCAGTGCCCCGCCTTCAGCAAGTGATTTAACAAGTTTTTCTTTTTTAGCTGCCTTCATCCGAGCGACCTTTTCATTATGGACCTGCTGCAATAAATCATTGTATCGGTTTTCCAGTTCGGAATATTCCCCGTCAGTGTGACGGTTGCGCGTACGTTCTTCATTAAGCCGCCGCGAAACAATTTGATTTACTTCATCCTGTGTGAATAATTTTCCATCTGGCATATTTATGACCTCCATTTAACGCCTAAGAGTGGGCTTGTTGGAATAAAAAAAGCATGATAAAACGAAAAAAGAGTATGTAAATACCCTCTTTTCGCTTTTCTCATGCTTTCGCGCCACCACATAAGAAGGCGCCTTATGCGGTGTGATACTCTGCTTTTATCCAACCATTAAGCACATTATATCATATTTTCCCCTCATTTTCCAGCGCGTTCTTTAACCTTTTCAGATCTTCAGCACTAGCCGGGGCCTGCTTATCCACACCGGCAGATTTTATTAATTTCTGCATCAAATTTATTAGCGTGTTCTGCTGCTCCCGATCTTCATCCTTTTTCTTTTTCAGCGCGTCATATTCCTTTGGGGGCAAAAGGGTTATATAAATTTGTTTGCGCCCCTGGCCGTTCCATTCATCAGTTCTATGAATACGGCGCCCAATTCGCGGAATGACTAGCAGAATTTGATCTAGGACCTTATTTTTTAGCTTATTCTCTTCCCGGCTGTATGAGACTGTTATCTTCATTGCTGTGTTCTCCTTCCTCATCTGCCGCAATGTCTGATACATCATCAATAATCGTGACTGATCCGCCATCCTCCAGGCCGTTAGCTGCCAGCTTTTCCTTTAGCTTCAGTTCCCGTTCCTTCAGACGCGCTTCCGATGTTTCGCCCAGCGTTTCCAGTATTAGCCGCATCATCTGGCTATTGCCGTTGCAGGCCGTCCGGATCAGGCTGCCTAATACCGCATCACTAATCAGCAGTTTCTCATCCTTCACCTTGGCCGCCTGCATGATACCGGCCCGCAGATCGTCCGGCAATTCATCCAGTGACAGGGCCATGGCGCTTTTTAGTGCCAGCCGCAGCGCCCTTTTCTGTCTACGCGCCCGACCGCTGGCACGGCCGCCCTTGGCTCCGAGTGCCCTTGCTTCTTCTTTGCTTCTCCGGTTCGTCGGAATCAGATTTTCCGTACCTTTATGCAATCCTGCTTCACCTCCTCAAAATGCCAGCAGGCCGCACAATACGGCCCACCGGCATCCTGTCAATGATATTTACTTGTTGTCCTTGGCATCCATCTGCCCCATAACATAACCGGCATAGAGCAAGCCTATTGCTATCCGGCCAGGATCATCAGGGCTATCTGTGAAATGGGCCGCTTCATAGGCCTTATCCTGTAGGAATTTGGTTCCCACACGGTCCATACAAGCATAAAAGCGAATTATATCATCCATGTTGTTCATCATCCCTTCTGGAGTGCTCATCTGTTCCGCATGTTGCGCTTTTTCAGCAGGCGCCGGGCCTGTCTGTTCGTCGGTCGGCCCTGATAGAGCAGGCACATCATGCCATAAGTGTTCTTATTTCTTGCGTGCTGCATGTTGGTCCGCTTTTCCTGACCAGCATCCGCAAAATTAATATCTGTCATAGCTATCATCTCCACAGTCATAAAAACATGATGAAAATGATGAAAATGTGATTTTCCCCCAAAGTCTCTATAGCATTGATTTTTTCACCTATACTACAACTTATAGGAAAAAAATCAAAATCATCATTTTCATCATGTTTCGCTTTAGTACATAAAGGCCGCCTCATCATATTTTAGATTGATGTTATCGAAAGCCTGGCTGCAATCGGTGTATCTGTGGGGAATATATCCCTTCCCCCGCATCAGCTCCATGAATATGCCGCGCTTCAGGTCCTCCCCTAGCCATCGCTTGTAAGCATGATATAGGTCGATTACCTTCACGCGCATTTTGCTGCCCGGCTCCCCAATCACACATTCATCATCTATGAATTGCTGAATCGTGTCACCGCTGGAGTAGTATCCTTTTGTAGCCTGCTGGAATCGCGCGGGCGGCTCCCCCAAACCATCGGCCTGCCACTTGATACACCCTTCAAAGCACCAGCCCAGCACCGCCGACAGGTTAGCCGGTTCCTTCAGCCGTGTCTTTAGCGTAGCATCGCGGACCGCATGCAGGTCCTGTATGAATGGAGCAATCACCAGGCGCCGCCTAATGCCCGTGTCGTTGATGTCGGTCAAGGTCGGCAGGTAGTTTGATTGAAGTATGATCTTCATCTGGGGAGAAAATGTAAATTCCTGCCCATACAGGAAGCGGGCGGTTATGTCGTCGTTGCCAGTCAAGTTCTTTACTTTTGCGTCATTCAGCTTGCGCCCTATACCGCTTTCGGACGCGACCGCCGCCCTTATCCCTACGAGCTTAGCAATTTCCGGAGACGCCGCTGCTCCGCCTGCATGTGCATCGTTTCGGCTGGCAAGCAGCACCTCCACATTGATAACGTCGGCATAGTCCCCTAGCGCGTAAGCTATGGTATTGATGAAGGTCCCTTTTCCCGTGCCGCCCGGTCCGTAGAGGAATAGCAGCTTTTCTTCTGGAGCACCGCCCCAGAGCATGTACCCGGCCCATTTTTGCAGGTATGCCTGTTCTTCCTTGTCTGGCATTATCGTGTCCAGCGTATGCGCCCACAGCGAATCCTCCCAGCTTTTTTCAAAAGCCGCCCGGCAGATTTTGGAGCACTTGAATTTCTTATCGTGTGGATATAGCTCCCCGGTCTTTAGGTTCAGGACGCCATTTTGTACAGTTAGCAGAAAATCTTCCTGATCGAAGTCTGTAGGCGACGCCACGAACGTACCACGGGCACGCTTCAAGCAGCTGTCAATCATGTGTTGGTTGCTTGTCTTAGTCAGAAATGCCAGCTTGGCTTTTTTCGCCTTTACTGAATTTTTATCGTTGACGTTCACATATACATATTTGTCCGCGGCCTGGACCGCCATTGCAGCCATACGCGATACAGCGTTATATAGGTTCGTCTCATAAGACGGTTTCCAGCGTTTGCCGTCCCAGCGCATCCAGGAAGCACCCTTGCCCCTCTCCGGCAGGTAGGCCAGTGTATCGCCATAGACGATTTTCAGGCGCTCCGCGTTGTCCGTGTCGGTTTCTCCCAGGTAGGCCAGTGCGCGGGCCTGTTCCTCTGTGATTTCTGCCAGCAGGCCGCCATCCATCGCGGGACCGGCAGCCGATCGGGGCCTATAGTGCTCCCCGTTCCACGTTTTCAGCGCTGCTTCTATGGTTCGCTCCCGGTAGTCCGGCCGCTGCTGCCATTTTTCGCGCTTGGCCAGCGCGCTGGATGAAAAGATTTCTCCCATCAATCCACGGTTGCCATTCGTCCAAAAAGGCAGCATATTCATGAGTGCCATATCTGCCGCGCTATCATCGCCGCCATAGCGGGAAGTGTCCCCGGCATCATAGAGGGAAGCAAATAGCTCCCCCTGTCTACTATGCCGGATACGCTCGACAATAGCAGCCGCACCGCTGCCAGCAGCAGATTTCTGCTTATGCGTCAGGAAGTCTATTTGCGCTTGAATGTCCCGGATCGGCTGGGGAGTTCCCCAGGCGTTCCCTGTAACCGTGAAATATCGCCCGTGTGGATATATCTCTATCCGGCCATCCCGGAATCCCTTTGCAAGCGTCCCGCGCCCTATGATATGTATTCCCTCCCCGCTGGGAGATTTCTCTACATACGTTTTGCAGGCGCGGGCAATCTTTGCAGCTACCGCATGTTCCTGCTCATCCGTCAAACAATGGTCAATGTCAATCCCGATATAGGGAGAGTTCCCCAGCATGAAGCCGATACCGTCGAAACGCGAAGCCGCTTTTATGGCCGTCTGGAAGTCTGTCCAGGTTGCCGGATCGTTGCTTTTCGCACGGCTGCCGTTCACCATGTAGGGGATTTTGGTTTTCTTGCCATCACGCTCCACATAGCGCCATAGCACCCAGTTAGGGCAAGCCTTCAGCTCCTGGGGAATGTTGTTTGTTAGAATATCCAATATCACACCGCCTTTATCTCATGCCGCGGCGATACCGTCACAGCTAAATCTATGCTGTTCTCTTCCGAAAAAATCTGCACGAGTGTTTTCCACACATTGCAAGCCATGGTATAATCAACACATACAGGGCTTTTCGTGTTTGCCCCTGTGTCTGCCGTCCTCAGCGTGCCAGCGTCGAGGGCGGCTTTTTCTGTTGCAGCCATAGGAATCACTCAGCCTTTGGAATATCGGGGAAAGATATGCTCAATGTGTTGCAGCCATCCATGCGCTCAATCTTCAAAGCCTGATACAGCGGATTGAATGCCAGGTTGACAGAAACGCCATGATCTGCCGTCTCAAGTGCCAGGATGAAAAGCTGCTCATCTGCCCCGTTATGGCAAGACCACGTATCGAGGGTTACATCCGTGAGGCCGGTGAAGTCTACGCCTATCGTCGAGTTTTCCAGTATGACAGCGTTCACGCCCTGGAGTGCTTCATATATGGCGTCCTCTACCTCTTTTGTTATGCGATCCTGCTCATCAGCCGGCAGATCGAAGATCGTCACGCATTCGCCATCCGCATCATAGGCCTGGGCAAAAGAGAAAATCCGCGTAATCTTGTTGGTGATGAATGTCTTTTCCATTTTCTTATCCTTTCTAAAGTCGGTTTACATCGTACGCGCCCGCCGTACACTTCAAAGGGCTATCAACTACAGCACGCGCCCGCCGTGTATTCAAAGGGCTATTAGCTACAATAAATGTTGTTCTCTTTCCCCTGTGGGCAACAGGTCAGGCCGCTATGGCCTGGATGAAATCAGGTAAAGGCATTTTCAGTGCCAGGGCAACACGTGCCAGCACGTCGAGACGGGCACTGCGTCCATGCAGCCAGCAATTTATAGTAGGTTCGGCCACACCTGCCGCGCGTGCCAGGCTACGGATGTTATAACCCTTCTCAGCTATAAGCAAGCGTAGCTTGTTCGCGTCAATCTTGTTCATGTAATCACCTCCTAAATACCTAAATTCGTTATTTCAACTCATATATTACCTAATATCGGTACATATGTCAATACCTCATCAAGATATTTTGTTTACAAAATACCTATTATATTGTATTATGTAACTTGGGAGGTTATATTATGTCGAATATATTTAGCGCAAATTTACGCAAAGCCAGAGAACGAGCGGGCTATAAGCAAGCAAAAGACTTCGCTGCTGCTTTAGGACTTAGCTATACAACCTATGTAGCTTATGAGAATCAGGGCCGCGAGCCTAAATATGATATGCTATGCAAGATAGCCGCCGCGCTCCATGTCACCACAGACGAATTACTGGGATATGAGATAGCCCCCTTTGATTTTCAATATTATAAATCCCGCCTAGAAGGCTACGGCTACGAGATCAAAGAGATGGACGGAAAAGTTCTTGTATTCTTTCATAATCCATTAAGCAAGTCGAAAACTAATAACATGCAGTTTCCTGCTGAGTACGACAGTCGCCAAAAATTTATGGAATCTATGCTAATGGCAATTGGCGACGCTCATAGTTTAGGGGAAATTGCAGAAATGCAGCTAATTTATAATAGGTTATCCGATAACTTCAGCATACAAGAAGAAAGCGGCCCCAGAGCGCCAGAGGAAAGCGCTGGAGACCGCAAAGAGTAAAAGGCATATAGTTATATAGGTATGGTTGTTTTCTTTCTCCTGTGGGCAACATGGCGCGAATCATGATAGAAGGAAGGAATAACACCATGAAACGAGCAGCATTATATATGGCTCTTCGGGCATCCCTGTGGGCAAGAAATGCCGATTTCCCCTGTAACTAAGCCGGTTCCTCTAGCATAGGTTTTCTGTTA
>CACXCN010000015.1 GCA_902766095.1 uncultured Selenomonas sp.
CTATGTCAAGAACATGATCACTGGTGCTGCTCAGATGGATGGTGCTATCCTGGTTGTTTCCGCTGCTGATGGCCCGATGCCGCAGACCCGTGAGCACATCCTGCTCGCTCGTCAGGTTGGCGTGCCGGCTATCGTTGTCTTCCTGAACAAGGTTGACCAGGTTGACGATCCTGAGCTCCTCGAGCTCGTTGAGATGGAAGTTCGTGAGCTCCTCTCGAGCTACGAGTTCCCTGGCGACGATGTTCCGGTTATCGCCGGCTCCGCTCTGAAGGCCCTCGAGGGTGATGAAGAGCAGAAGAAGAACATCCTCAAGCTCATGGAAGCTGTTGATGAGTACATCCCGACTCCGACCCGTGACACGGATAAGCCGTTCCTGATGCCGGTTGAGGATGTCTTCACGATCACTGGCCGCGGCACTGTTGCTACGGGCCGTGTTGAGCGTGGTGCTCTGAACATGAACGATACGGTTGAGATCGTCGGCCTCCAGGATGAGCCGAAGCAGACGGTTGTTACCGGTATCGAGATGTTCCGCAAGCAGCTCGATCAGGCTATCGCTGGTGATAACATCGGTGCTCTGCTCCGTGGTATCGACCGCAAAGAGATCGAGCGCGGCCAGGTTCTGGCAAAGCCGGGCACGATTCATCCGCACACGAAGTTCAAGGCTCAGGTCTATGTCCTGACCAAGGAAGAGGGCGGCCGTCATACTCCGTTCTTCACGAACTATCGTCCGCAGTTCTACTTCCGCACGACCGATGTTACCGGCGTTGTCCGTCTGCCTGAGGGCACTGAGATGGTTATGCCTGGCGATAACATCGAGATGGAAGTTGAGCTCATCACCCCGATCGCTATCGAGAAGGGCCTCCGCTTCGCTATCCGCGAGGGTGGCCATACGGTTGGCGCTGGTCGTGTAACCGACATCGAGGGCTGATTGCCTAACTAGTTTAAGATTCCTTTGTAAGAGCGGCGCTCGCGCCGCTCTTATTTAAGGGATTTAATAAATAATACCCCCATGCGATGACGTGGCAGATGGCTCGGCTTGTTTCGAGGGAACTGCTACGGAGAAATGTTTGAGCCACGGAGCTCGGACAAAAGGAGGAAAAGTATTTTGTCAAAGCAACAAAAAATCAGAATCCGGTTGAAGGCTTATGATCATAAGGCTCTCGACCAGAGTGCAGTGAAGATTGTCGACACTGCAAAGAAGACTGGAGCAATGGTTTCTGGTCCGATTCCACTTCCGACGGAAAAACAGATCTACACGATACTGCGTTCCCCGCATGTCAACAAGGACAGCCGCGAGCAGTTCGAGATGCGCACTCATAAGCGCCTCATCGATATACTGCAGCCGACCAAGAAGACGGTCGACGCGCTCACTCGCCTTGACCTGCCGGCAGGCGTAGACATCGAGATCAAACTGTAATTCCGGGGAGGTGCAATGAATGGCTAAAGCAATTCTAGGTAGAAAACTTGGCATGACTCAGATCTTCACGGAAGAGGGCAAAGTTGTTCCTGTCACGGTTGTCGAGTCCGGCAACAATGTCGTGATCCAGAACAAGACCGTCGAGAACGATGGCTACAATGCTGTGCAGCTCGGCTTCGGTGAGGTCAAAGAGAATAAGGTAAACAAACCACTGAAAGGGCATTTCGATAAAGCTGGTGTGAAGCCGGTGCGCTTCATCCGCGAGATGCGTCTCTCAGATCCATCAGAATACAAGGTCGGTGACACCATCGGCGTTGATATATTTGCTGCTGGAGATCTGGTTGATGTTGTCGGTACTTCCAAAGGTAAAGGTTTTGCCGGCGGTATCAAGCGTCACAACTTCGCCTGCGGTCCTATGGGCCATGGCTCGAAATCGCATCGTGAGCCGGGTTCGACAGGCGCCATGATCGGTGGTCCTGGTGGACGCGTGCTGAAGGGCAAGAAGCTCCCTGGCCACATGGGTCATGAGCGTGTAACTGTACAGCGCCTCACGGTCGTCCGTGTTGATGCTGACCGCAACCTCATACTCATCAAGGGTGCTATACCGGGCCCGAAGAAGAGCTTCGTTGTGATCAAGAACACCGTAAAACCTAATAAATAATTGGAAGGAGGATAACACAGACTATGGCAACAGTAGCAGTTTTTGACATCGCCAACAACAAAGTCGGCGATATCGATTTGAATGATAACATCTTCGGTGTGGAGATGAATGCTGGCCTGCTTCATCAGGCAGTGCTCATGCAGCAGGCATCGGAGCGCCTCGGCACTCATGCCACGAAGGTGCGCAGCCAGGTTCGCGGCGGTGGCCGCAAGCCCTGGAAGCAGAAGGGCACTGGCCGTGCTCGTGCTGGCTCGACGCGCAGCCCGCTGTGGGTCGGCGGCGGCACCGTATTCGGTCCGCATCCGCGCAAGTATGCGTTCACGATGCCGCGCAAGCAGCGTCGCCTCGCTATAAAGTGCGCTCTTTCGGACAAGGTGAAGAATGACGCTTTCGTCGTTCTGGACAGCCTTGATTTCGATGCTCCGAAGACGAAGCAGGTTCTCGATCTGCTGAAGGCTTTCGAGGCTCCGAAAAAGAATCTCTTCATCACGGCTGATGAGGCTGAGAATGTAGAGAAATCGGCCCGCAATATCCCGGGTGCCAAGGCCATCAATACGACTGGTCTGAACGTATTCGACATCCTGAACGCGAACAAGCTGTTCATCACGAAGGATGCCATCGCCCGCATCGAGGAGGTATTCGCATAATGGAAGCACGTGATATACTGATCCGTCCGCTGGTTACTGAGCGGACGACCCAGCTCATGGCTGATGGCAAATACGTCTTCGTAGTCGCCAAGAAGGCCAACAAGGTGGAGATCGCCAAGGCCGTGACCGAGCTTTTCAAGGTCAAGGTTGAGAAGGTCAACACCGTCAATGTAACTGGTAAGACGAAACGCATGGGCCGCACCTCTGGCAAGCGCCCGGATTATAAGAAAGCTATCGTCAAGCTTGCTGCTGGCGAGAGCATCGAATTCTTCAACTCTTGAGAAGGAGGTACATCTAAGTGGCAATAAAGTCTTTTAAACCGTATTCTGCCGGTCGCCGCTTCATGACGGTCGCATCCTTCGATGAGATCACCGCGGACAAGCCGGAGAAGTCCCTGACGGAGCGCCTCAACAAGCGTGGCGGCCGTAACAATCAGGGCCGTCTGACCGTACGCCATCAGGGCGGCGGCCATAAGCGTCTCTATCGCATCATAGATTTCAAGCGTACGAAAGATGGTATACCGGCTAAGGTAGCTACCATCGAGTACGATCCGAACCGCAGCGCCCGCATCGCACTCCTCCACTATGAGGATGGCGAGAAGCGCTACATACTGGCTCCGAATGGCCTCCAGGTTGGCGACAAAGTCGTCTCGGGCCCGGATGCTGATATAAAGGTCGGCAACTGCCTGCCGCTGGCCAACATCCCTGTTGGTACCATGGTGCATTGCGTAGAGCTGAAAATCGGCAAGGGCGCTCAGATCGTCCGCAGCGCCGGTGCTTCGGCTCAGCTCATGGCTAAAGAAGGCAAGTATGCTCTGCTCCGTCTCCCGTCTGGCGAGCTGCGCCGCGTGCACATCAACTGCCGCGCGACCATCGGCGAAGTCGGCAACCTCGAGCATGAGAACATCACACTGGGTAAGGCTGGCCGCAGCCGTTGGCTCGGTATCCGTCCGGAGAACCGCGGCGTGGCTATGAACCCGAACGATCATCCGCATGGCGGCGGCGAGGGCCGCTCTCCTGTTGGCCGCAAGCACCCTGTCACGAAGTGGGGCAAATGTGCTATGGGAGCCAAGACCCGTCGCAAGAAGGCATCGGACAAGCTCATTGTCAGACATCGTACGAAATAATGCTCGTAATCGCAGGCGCCTGATGGCTGCCTGACGGAAGGAGGAGACAAATTGTCAAGATCTGTAAAGAAGGGCCCTTACGTTGCTGAAAGCCTGATGAAGAAGATCCAGGCCCTCAACGAGGCTAATGATAAAAAGGTCGTAAAAACCTGGTCGCGCAGCTCGACGATCTTCCCGGATTTCGTCGGCCACACGATCGCGGTGCATGACGGCCGCAAACATGTCCCCGTCTACATCACTGAGGACATGGTAGGACATAAGCTCGGCGAGTTTGCCCCGACACGTACGTTCAAGGGACATGCTGGCAACGAGAAGACGACCGGACTCAAGTAATTTTGCAAAGGAGAATCGTTGTGGAAACTAAAGCAACCGCTAAATACGTTCGCATCGCTCCGCGCAAAGTTCGTGTAGTCATGGATCTCATCCGTGGCAAGAACGTCGCTGATGCTTTTGCGATTTTGAAATTCACGCCGAAAGTTGGCGCAGAGGCCGTTGAGAAGGTTCTGCGTTCGGCGGTAGCTAATGCTGAGAACAACTTTGATAAAGATGTGGATAAGCTCTACGTATCCTCTTGCTTCGTCGATCAGGGACCGACGCTCAAGCGCATCCACCCGCGTTCCCGTGGGCAGGCGTTCAAGATTCTGAAGCGTACGTCGCATATAACTGTTGCTGTAGACGAGAAAGAGTAAGGAGGGATACGGATTGGGTCAGAAAGTTAATCCGCATGGCATTCGCCTGGGCATCGTAAAAGACTGGGATGCCAACTGGTATGCTGATAAAGATTTCGCAGATAATCTGCATGAAGATATAAAGATCCGTGACTACCTGAAGGAGAAGCTGCAGGCAGCCAGCGTATCGCGCATTGAGACCGAGCGTTCGAAGAACCGCCTCAAGCTTACGATCCATACGGCTAAGCCGGGCATGGTCATCGGCCGCGGCGGCTCGGGTATCGAGGAGCTCAAGGCAGGCCTCAAGGGCATGACGGACAAGAAGATCGATATCAATATCGAGGAGATCAAGAGCCCGGATCTCGATGCTACGCTCGTAGCAGAGAACATCGCTGGCCAGCTCGAGCGCCGCACGGCTTTCCGTCGCGCTATGAAGCAGGCTGTGGGCCGCACGATGCGCCTCGGCGCCAAGGGCATCAAGGTCATGGTTTCCGGCCGTCTGGGCGGAGCTGAGATCGCTCGCAAGGAGTCGTACCGCGAGGGCAGTATTCCTCTGCACACGCTGCGTGCTGATATAGATTACGGTCTGGCAGAGGCTCATACGACGTATGGCCGCATCGGTGTCAAAGTCTGGATCTTCAAGGGTGAAGTTCTTCCGGCTAAGAAGCAGCGCAAGGCTGTGGCTGAAGGGAGCGAAGCTTAATGTTACTACCAAAGAGAGTAAAATACCGCAAGCAGTTCCGCGGCCGCATGAAGGGCAAGGCCCATCGCGGCAACCGCGTGAGCCATGGTTCTTACGGCCTCGTCGCCCTGGAGCCGGCTTGGATAACGAACCGTCAGATCGAGGCTGCTCGTATCGCTATGACGCGTTACATCAAACGTGGCGGCCAGGTCTGGATCAAGATATTCCCGGATAAGCCAGTAACTGCAAAGCCGGCTGAGACCCGCATGGGTTCCGGTAAAGGCTCGCCGGAGTACTGGGTAGCAGTAGTGAAACCGGGCCGTGTCCTGTTCGAGATGGACGGCGTCACGAAGGAGATCGCTATGGAGGCTATGCGTCTTGCTGGCCACAAGCTGCCGATCAAGACGAAGTTCGTCACGAAGGAAGATACTGATAAATTAGCAGAGGGCGGTGAAGTAAATGAAGGCTAAGGCAATCCGCGATGAAATCAAGCAGATGAGCGCAGATGAGCTCAACCAGAAACTTGCTTCGCTCAAAGATGAGCTGTTCCATCTCCGTTTCCAGCTCGCCACTGGCCAGCTTGATAACCCGATGCGTATCAAAGAAGTCAAGAAGTCGATTGCTCGTATAAAGACGATACAGACCCAGCAGGCTAAGGCTTGAGACAAGATATGCAAAAGGAAGGAGGCTCCCTGATGAGCGATAGAAACGTACGTAAGACAAAGATCGGCAAAGTCATCTCGGAAAAGATGGACAAGACCGTTGTAGTTGCTGTCGAGGAACTCGAGCAGCACAAGCTCTATAAGAAACCGGTAAAACGCACCGTAAAATTCCATGCTCACGATGAGAATAACGACGCACATGTAGGAGATCGCGTCTCCCTGATGGAGACCCGTCCGCTCTCGAAGACGAAGCGTTGGAGAGTCGTCGAAGTGCTCGAGAGAGCGAAATAATCATCAATAGCAAGGGAGGTATAAATCGTGATCCAGCAGCAAACTATGCTGAACGTTGGTGACAACACGGGTGCTAAGGAAATCATGTGCATCCGCGTGCTCGGCGGCTCGTACCGCAAATATGCCAACATCGGTGACATAATCGTAGCGGCAGTCAAGTCGGCAGCACCGGGTGGTACTGTCAAGAAGGGCGACGTCGTCAAGGCAGTCGTTGTGCGCAGCGTCAAGGGCCTGCGCCGTGCAGATGGTTCTTATATCCGTTTTGATGAGAACGCTGCCGTACTCATCAAAGACGACAAGACTCCGCGTGGAACTCGTATATTTGGCCCGGTAGCCCGTGAGCTTCGTGATAAAGACTTCATGAAGATTATCTCGCTGGCTCCGGAGGTCCTTTGATAGGAGGTGCTCTTTTGTCATTCGCAAAACTTAACGTCAAGAAAGGCGATACGGTCGTCGTAATCGCTGGCAAAGATAAAGGCAAGCAGGGTGAGATCATCCAGGCTCTGCCGAAGAAGAACAAGGTCCTCGTGAAGGACGTCAACAAGGTAAAGCGTCACACGAAGCCGAATCAGAAGGCACCGCAGGGCGGCATCATCACCAAAGAAGCACCGCTCCACGCCTCGAACGTTATGCTCGTATGCCCGGCTTGCAAGAAGGCTACGCGCGTAGGTCATAAAGAAGTCAACGGCAAGAATGTCCGCGTCTGCAAGAAATGCGGCGAGGTCATCGATCAGACGAAATAAGCGGAAAGGAGGAACATAATTGGATAGATTACAGGAAAAGTACCAGAAGGAAGTCGTTCCGGCTCTGACCGAGAAGTTCGGCTACAAGAACGTGATGGAGCTCCCGAAGGTCGAGAAGATCATCATCAACATGGGCGTTGGCGAAGCTGTCGGCAATCCGAAGGCTCTCGACGCTGCTGTCAATGATCTCACCATCATCGCTGGCCAGAAGCCGATACTCACGCGTGCGAAGAAGTCGCTCGCTGCCTGGAAGCTTCGCCAGGGCATGCCGATTGGCTGCAAGGTAACGCTGCGCGGCACTCGCATGTACCAGTTCCTCGACAAGTTCATGAACGTGGCTCTGCCGCGTGTTCGTGACTTCCGTGGCGTCAGCGACAAGGCTTTCGATGGTCGCGGCAACTATGCCATCGGCCTCAAAGAGCAGCTCATCTTCCCGGAGATCGAGTACGATAAGATAGACAAGGTCCGCGGCATGAACATCGTCGTCGTGACCACTGCCAAGAGCGATGAGGAAGCTCGCGAGCTTCTGAAACTCATGGGCATGCCATTCAGCGCGTAAAGGAGGAGAATTTTCCATGGCTAAGAAGTCTATGATAGAGAAGTGGAGCAAAGAGCCGAAATTCTCCACTCGCGGTTACAACCGCTGCAAGATCTGCGGTCGTCCGCACGGCTATATGCGTAAATTTCAGATGTGCCGTATCTGCTTCCGTGAGCAGAGCTATAAAGGTGCCATTCCTGGCGTAACGAAAGCCAGCTGGTAAGTAAGGAGGATATCGATTCAATGGCAATGACTGATCCTATTGCAGACATGCTTACTCGTCTGCGCAATGCAAACTCCGTATTCCACGAGACCGTTGATATTCCGGGCTCCAAGATCAAGACCGCTATTGCAGAGGTCCTGAAGGACGAGGGATTCATCAGCGACTATACTTTCAAAGAGGACAACAAGCAGGGGGTCATCACCATCACTCTGAAGTATGGTCCGGATCGTGAGAAAGTCATCTCCGGCATCAAACGTATTTCGAAGCCTGGCCTGCGCCAGTACGCAAAGCACAAAGACCTGCCGCGCGTTCTCGGTGGCCTGGGGATTGCCATCATCTCCACGTCTAAGGGCATCATGAGCGACAAGCAGGCTCGTAAAGCCGGTCTCGGCGGCGAAGTCCTCGCATACGTTTGGTAATAGTCAGGAGGTGTACAGATGTCAAGAATTGGTAATGCACCGATTGAGATCCCGGCTGGCGTAACGGTCACGCTCGGTGAGAACAATCTGGTCAAAGTCAAAGGTCCGAAGGGTGAGCTTTCTCGCCACATTCATCCGGACATGAAGGTCACTGTCGAGGGCAATATCGTAAAGGTAACGCGCCCGTCCGATGACAAACCTCATAAATCGCTCCATGGCCTTTCCCGTACGCTTATCCACAACATGGTGCTGGGCGTGACGGAGGGCTTCTCCAAGAGCCTCGAGATAAATGGTGTAGGTTACCGTGCTCAGAAGCAGGGCAAGAACCTGAACCTCTCGCTTGGTTTCTCCCATCCGGTCATCGTGGAGCCGCCAGCGGGCATCAGCTTTGATGTTCCGTCGGCAAATGCTATCGTTGTCAACGGTATCGATAAAGAGACCGTCGGCCAGATAGCAGCTGAGATCCGCGGTCTCCGCGAGCCTGAGCCGTACAAGGGCAAGGGCATCAAGTACGCTGGTGAGCATATCCGTCGTAAAGAGGGTAAAGCCGGCGCCAAGGGTAAGAAATAAGGTAAGAAGAGAAAGGAGTGAAAATCTTTGTTCCTTAAAGCAGATAAGAACAAGGCTCGCCAGAAACGTCATCTGCGCGTCCGTAACCATATCTCCGGCACGGCAGCTCGTCCGCGTCTCAACGTCTATCGCAGTCTGGCTAATATATATGCTCAGATCATCGATGATGAGAAGGGCATCACGCTCGTATCGGCCAACACTCAGGAGAAAGCTTTCGCAAACTACGGTGGTAACATCGAGGCTGCCAAGGCGATCGGTACTGAGATTGCCAAGCGTGCACTCGACAAGGGTATCAAAGAGGTCGTCTTCGACCGCGGTGGCTATGTCTATCATGGCCGCGTAGCTGCCCTGGCTGAGGCTGCTCGCGAGGCTGGTCTCAAATTCTAAAACTGAGTGAAGGAGGTATAAAATGGCTAGAATGAATAGGAACAACGACGTCGATCCGGAATTCGAGGAGCGCGTTGTATACATAAACCGTGTCGCCAAGGTCGTCAAGGGCGGCCGCCGCTTCTCGTTCTCGGCTCTCGTAGTCGTAGGCAACAAGAAGGGCAAAGTCGGCGTAGGCCTCGGCAAAGCTGCTGAGGTTCCGGAGGCAATCCGCAAGGGTGCTGACGATGCGAAGAAGCATCTCGTCGAGATCGCCCTGCTCGATGGTCGTACGATACCGCATGAGATGATCGGCATCTTCGGTGCTGGCCGCGTCATGCTGAAGCCGGCTGCCAAAGGTACTGGTGTTATCGCCGGCGGCCCGGCTCGTGCAGTGCTCGAGCTCGCAGGCATCCGTGATATTCTTACGAAATCCCTCGGTTCTTCCAACCCGAACAACATGGTACGCGCTACCATGGAGGGCCTCAAATCCCTCAAGCAGGCTGAGAAGGTCGCGGCACTCCGCGGCAAGACCGTACAGGAAATACTTGGCTAAGGAGGACTCTTTTAATGGCTAAAGTCAAAGTTACGCTACGGAGGAGCCTCATCGGCCATCCGGAGACGCAGCGCCGCACTGTTCGTGCCCTCGGCCTGCATCGCATAAATTCGTCCGTGGAGCTGCCGGATAACCCGGCCATCCGCGGTCAGATCCACAAGGTGGAGCACCTCGTGGAAGTCGAAGAGATCGCAGACTGAGAACGGAGGTGCAATTGATGGAGTTACATGAACTGAAACCAGCAGAGGGTTCGCGCAAGACCCGCAACCGCGTCGGTCGCGGTATCGGTTCGGGCAATGGCAAGACTGCCGGTCGCGGCATGAAAGGCCAGAAATCCCGTTCTGGTGGCGGCAAGTACCAGGGCTTCGAAGGCGGCCAGATGCCGATTTATCGTCGTCTCCCGAAGCGCGGCTTCAAGAACGTCTGGGCTAAGACCTATGCTGAGGTCAATGTCGAGACTCTGAACCGCTTCGAGGATGGCACGACGGTTGATCCGGTCGTGCTCGTGGAGAACGGCATCCTGAAGAATGTTCAGGACGGTATCCGCATCCTCGGCAACGGCGAGCTCAAGAAGAAGCTCACGGTCCGTGCCAATGGTTTTACAAAGACAGCAGAAGAGAAGATAAAAGCGGCAGGCGGAAAAGTCGAGGTGATCTGAGGTGCTCTCAGCCCTTGGAAACATCTTCAAGATACCTGAGCTGCGGCAAAAGGTTATCTTCACGTTGATTATGTTCGCTATATTCCGTATGGGCACCCACATCCCGGTTCCGGGTGTGGACCCGACGGCTATAGCGCAGCTTTTCGCCAATGGCAATCTTTTCGGTCTCCTCGATCTGTTTTCCGGTGGTGCTTTCAGTAAGTTCTCGATATTTGCTATGAGCATCACGCCGTACATCAATGCGGCCATCATAATCCAGCTGCTGAATGTCGTCATACCGACACTCGAGCAATGGTCTAAAGAAGGCGAAGAAGGACATAAGAAGACGACGCAGGTCACACGCTACCTGACGGTAGTGCTGGCGTTCCTGCAGGCGCTTGGCATGTCCATCGGCCTTCGGCAGGCTATCCTGAATCCTAATCCGATTAATATCCTGATCATCGCGATCACGCTGACAGCGGGTACGGTGCTCCTGATGTGGATTGGTGAGCAGATAACAGCTCAGGGCGTTGGCAACGGCATCTCGCTGATCATATTCGCAGGTATCGTGGCAGCCCTGCCGAAGAATATCGGCACGCTGTATCATTATGTACAGGCGGGTACCATCAGTTATTTCAGCGTGTTCATGTTCGGCGTTATCGCGCTGGCCATGGTTATGTTCGTCGTATATGTAGAGAATGGCTTCCGCCGCATACCTATATCGTATGCGAAGCGTGTGGTCGGCCAGAAGGCTTATGGTGGTCATTCGAGCCACATACCGCTCAAGGTCAACCAGGCTGGCGTCATACCGATCATCTTCGCTTCCTCGGTCCTGATGTTCCCGGTGACAATCGCCCAGTTCATCGATGTTCCGTGGGTGAAGACGGTGGCCAGTTATTTGGAGTGGGGCAAACCGCTGCAGACGACGCTTTATGTGTTGATGATCATATTCTTCACGTATTTCTATACCGCAGTTACGGTAAAGATTCCGGATATGGCCGATAATCTCAAGAAGTATGGCGGCTTCATCCCCGGCATCCGTCCGGGCCAGCCGACAGCTGATTATCTTGACCACGTTCTGACGCGTATCACGCTGGCAGGATCGATATTCCTGGCCTTCATCGCGGTGCTGCCGAATATGATAGCGGCAGCCACGCATATCGAAGGTGTTTACTTCGGCGGCACGGCTTTGCTGATCGTCGTCGGTGTGGCCCTGCAGACCATGAAGCAGATAGAATCCATGGTCGTCATGCGTCACTATGAGGGATTCATGAAATAAGATCCTTGAGGAGATAAGATATATGCATATCATACTTATGGGGCCCCCGGGGGCCGGCAAAGGAACACAGGCAGCTGAGCTCGTGAAAGAGTTCGGTATCCCTCATATCTCGACCGGAGATATGTTCCGTGCCGCAGTCAAAGAGGGTACAGAGCTCGGCAAGCAGGCCAAGGCCTGCATGGATAAAGGCCAGCTCGTGCCGGACAGCGTTACGATCGGCATCGTTCGTGAGCGCCTGGCTAAAGATGACTGCAAGAAAGGGTTCATACTTGATGGATTCCCGCGCACGGTCGAGCAGGCAGATGCTCTGAAGGGCATCCTCGCTGACCTGGGCCTGGAACTGACACGGGTATTGAACATCGCAGTTCCTGCGGCTGACCTGATCGAGCGTGCTGTGGGCCGCCGTATCTGCCGCAAGTGCGGTGCTACGTACCATGTCAAATTCAACCCGACGAAGGTCGCGGGTGTATGTGACGCTTGTGGTGGTGAGCTTTATCAGCGCGATGATGATACGGCTGAGACGATGAAGAGTCGCCTCTCCGTATATGAAGCATCGACGAAGCCGCTCATAGATTACTATGAGCATGCAGGTCTCTATACTGAGGTTGACGGCCGCCAGGCCATCGACAAGGTTACGAAAGACCTCGTTGCAGCGCTGAAGGGCTGAAGCTCTTAAATAAAGATCATACGAGGGACGGCCGCCAGGTCGTCCCTTGTAATGAATATGGATATAACTTTTGAATGTGAATGATGTTGGGCATGTCTAACCAGCCCAACCGTATCGAACAGGGGAGTCATTGGACATGTCGAAACAAGACGTCATCGAAGTAGAAGGCAAGGTTATCGAAGCTCTGCCGAACGCAATGTTCCAGGTCGAGCTCGAGAACGGCCATGTTGTGCTGGCCCATGTATCGGGCAAGATCCGCATGAATTTCATCCGCATCCTGCCGGGTGACAAGGTTACGATCGAGCTTACGCCGTATGACCTGACGCGCGGACGCATAACGTATCGCTTCAAATAAGCAGGAAGTGGCCCGGAGCAAAATATTTTTCAATTTTTTTCCGAAAGTACTAGCCAGGCCGCTGGAAACATGGTATACTAGCAAAATGACGGGAAAAATCAAGTCATCAGGAAGGAGGCTGAATTAATGAAGGTAAAACCGTCCGTCAAGAAAATCTGTGACAAGTGCAAGATCATCAAGCGCAAAGGTCGCGTAATGGTCATTTGCGAGAATCCGAAACACAAACAGAGACAAGGTTGATTTTAAATAGTAAGGAGGTGCTTTAATATGGCACGTATTGCCGGTGTAGATTTGCCCCGTGACAAGAGAATTGAGATTGCTTTGACGTACATTTTCGGTATCGGTCTGACGACCAGCCGCAAGCTGCTAGCTGAGACTGGCGTAAACCCGGATACCCGTACGCGTGACCTCACGGAGGACGAAGTTGTAAAGCTTCGTGATGCTATCGATAAGAACGTCGTCGTCGAAGGTGACCTTCGTCGCGAGCGTCAGATGAACATCAAACGACTCGTTGATATCGGTTGCTACCGTGGCCGTCGTCATCGTCTCGGCCTTCCTGTCCGTGGTCAGAACACGAAGAACAATGCCCGTACCCGCAAAGGCCCGAAAAAGGTCGTTGCAGGCAAGAAAAAAGCATGATAAAGGAGGGTTAACTGGTGGCAGTTAAGAAAGCAGTCCGTACTAAGAAAAAAGTCCGGAAGAACATCGAATTTGGCGTGGCGCACATCAGCTCCACGTTCAACAACACGATAGTTACGCTCACTGATAAGAGCGGCAATGCACTATCCTGGGCGAGCGCTGGCGGCCTCGGTTTCCGTGGTTCGCGTAAGAGCACGCCTTTCGCAGCTCAGATGGCTGCGGAGACGGCAGCAAAGGCTGCTATGGAGCATGGCCTGAAGTCGGTCGAGGTTTATGTAAAGGGTCCTGGCGCTGGTCGTGAGGCCGCTATCCGCTCCCTGCAGGCAACAGGCCTGGAGGTCAGCATGATCAAGGACGTTACCCCGATACCGCACAACGGCTGCCGTCCGCCGAAGCGTCGTAGAGTCTGATTTTAGGAGGTGCTTATACTAAATGGCAATAGATAGAGTCCCGGCCCTGAAACGCTGCCGTGCCCTCGGCCTCGAGCCAGCGGTCATCGGTCGTTCCAAGGAGTCCAAGCGTCAGCCGCGCCGTACGAACCGCAAGGTTTCTGAGTATGGTCTGCAGCTGAAAGAGAAACAGAAAGCAAAGTTTATCTATGGAGTGCTCGAGAAGCAGTTCCGTGGATATTATGATAAAGCCAAGAAGATGCAGGGCGTCACTGGTGAGAACCTGCTCGGCCTGCTCGAGCGTCGTCTTGACAACGTCGTGTTCCGTCTCGGCTTCGCTAATACGCGTCGCCAGGCCCGTCAGCTCGTTCGTCATGGTCATTTCACGGTAAATGGCAAACGCGTCGATATTCCGTCGGCTCTCGTTTCCGTTGATGATGTCATTGCTGTCTCTGAGAAGAGCCAGAGCAATGCATTCTTCAAGGAACTCAAAGAGGCGTCGAATGCACTGTCCGCTCCGGCTTGGCTTGAGTCTGATCAGGCTAACCTCAGCGGCAAGGTTGTTCGTTTCCCGGCTCGCGATGAGATCGATGTTCCGGTTAACGAGCAGGCTATCGTCGAGTTGTACTCCAAATAATTGACATGGCATTCCTGCTGTTTGGTGTTATTGAGGAGGAGCTTTGATGATAGACATCGAGAAACCGAAAATCGAGATTGCTGAGATCAGCGAAGATAATCGCTACGGCAAGTTCATCTGCGAGCCGCTGGAGCGCGGTTACGGTACGACTTTCGGCAACAGCCTGCGCCGTATGCTGCTCTCGTCGCTAGAGGGAGCTGCTATAACATCCATCCGTATCGATGGTGTGCTGCATGAGTTCTCGACTATCCCGGGCGTCCGTGATGATGTGACGAATATCGTCCTGAATCTCAAGGAGCTCTGCCTGAAGATGCAGGGTGACGAACCGAAAGTCATCCGCATCGATGTAGAGGGCGAGAAAGAGGTCACGGCCGCTGATATCATCTGCGATAGTGATATCGAGATATTGAATCCTGATCTGCATATCGCTACGCTGAATCAGGATGGCAAGCTCAAGATGGAGATGACGGTGGAGCGTGGCCGCGGCTATGTGCCGTCGGACCGCAACAAGAAGCCGGATGATGTCATAGGTGTCATTCCTATCGACTCGATATTCTCTCCGGTGCAGCGTGTCAACTATACGGTAGAGGATACGCGCGTCGGCAATGTCACTGACTATGACCGCCTGATACTGGAGGTTTGGACCGATGGTTCCATACGTCCGGAGGAAGCAGTCAGCAAGGCTGCCGGTATCCTGGTCATGCATCTGAAGCTGTTCCAGAACATGGATGGATTGCCGGAAGAGGTAGAGGACGAGCAGGCTACCTTCCCCGAGGAGGCAGAGGATGAGTCCACGAAGGTGCTCGATATGACCATCGAGGATCTGGATCTCTCCGTTCGTTCGTTCAACTGCCTCAAGCGGGCTGATATCAATACGGTAGCTGATCTCACCGAGAAGACTGAGGACGACATGATGAAGGTTCGCAACCTCGGCCGCAAATCTCTCGAAGAGGTCAAGAAAAAGCTCGAAGAGCTGGGTCTGGCTCTGAAAGATAGTAACGACTGATTTATACGGAAGAAAAGAGGAGAATAAATGAGCTATAGAAAACTGGGCCGTAACTCCAGTGCCCGTAAGGCGCTGTTTACGAGCATCCTCACTTCCTTCTTCAGATATGGACGCATTGAGACGACCGAGGCTAAAGCCAAGGAACTCCGCAAGTTTGCCGACAAGCTGATCACGCTGGCAAAGCGCGGCGATCTGGCTGCCCGCCGTCAGGCTATCGCGTCTCTCGCTGATGAGGATGTTGTACGCAAGCTCTTCAATGAGATTGCACAGAAATACGCTGACCGCCAGGGCGGTTACACGCGCATCCTGAAGCTCGGCTATCGCCGTGGCGACGCTGCGCCGATGGTTATCATCGAGCTGGTGTAAGCGGAATACGCAATGTATGGGCCTCAGTCTCTAGGGACTGAGGCTTTTTTATTTGTCTGTTGCTGTTGTATCGCTTGGAAAATAGCATCAACGTAATGTTAACCTGGAAAAATATTTGAATAGACGATTGGGGAATAGTATAATGTTAGGTGACTGTGCAAGTATGATAGGATAAGGAGTACTGCAGGCAAATGGCATTTATCGAGGTAAAGAATCTATCACATATATACAATGCGGATACCGAGCGTGAGCATCGGGCGGTTGACCGGGTGAGCCTTTCCATCGAGGCGGGCGAGTTCGTTGCGATTCTCGGCACCAATGGCTCGGGCAAGTCGACACTGGCCAAGCATTTCAACGGCCTGCTGCTGCCGACGAGCGGCGAGGTGCGTGTCGCCGGCTTTGATACGCGCGATGAGGAAGAGCTCTGGCAGGCGCGCCAGCAGGTCGGCATGGTTTTCCAGAATCCGGATAATCAGCTCATAGCAGCCGTGGTCGAGGATGATATTGCTTTCGGGCCGGAGAATCTCGGCGTACCGCCGGATGAGATCCGCAAGCGGGTGCATGAGGCTCTGGAACTGGTGGGGATGACACATTTCCGCAAATTCGCTCCACATCTGCTCTCAGGCGGGCAGAAACAGCGGATTGCCATAGCCGGCGCCTTGGCGATGCATACGCGCGCGCTGGTCCTCGACGAGCCGACAGCCATGCTGGATCCGGCCGGACGTGAGGAGGTCCTGCAGGTTGTGAAACGTCTGCACGAGGAGCAGGGGATAACCGTCATATACATCACGCATTTCATGGAGGAAGCGGCAGTCGCAGACCGGACCATCGTCATGGAGGCGGGCAGGATCGTGGCTGATGATGAGCCGCGCCAGATTTTCGCCCAGGCAGCCAGGATGCGCGAGCTCGGCCTCGATGTGCCGGTGCCGGCGTTGCTGGCGGAGCGGCTGCGCCGGCAGGGAGTAAAGCTGCCGCAGGCAATCATGACTCAGTCAGAGCTTGTCCGCGCACTGAGTGAGATTTACGGAAAGGTGGAAGGCTGATGGCTATCGTACTGGACAAGGTCAGCTATACCTATATGGCACGGACGCCTTTCGAGCGCCAGGCTTTGCATGATGTTTCGCTGACGATAAAGGATGGCAGCTTTACCGCAATCGCAGGTCATACCGGATCGGGCAAATCGACGTTGCTGCAGCATCTGAATGGCCTGCTATCGCCGACGAGTGGGCGCGTTACCGTCGATGACGTAGATATCAATGATCTGTCAAAGAGCAATCGCGATACGGCGATAAAGATGCGGCAGAGCGTCGGGATGGTGTTCCAGTATCCGGAGCAGCAGCTTTTTGAAGAGACGGTGGCAGCAGATATAGCGTTCGGACCGCATAATCAGGGGCTGTCGGAGCAGGATATAGAGGCACGCGTGCGCGAGGCCATGGAGCTCGTGGGGCTCGATTATGACAAATACAGCTCGCACTCGCCATTCGAGCTCTCGGGCGGCCAGATGCGTCGGGTGGCAATCGCTGGCGTGCTGGCACTGCATCCGCGCTATCTCGTGCTCGATGAGCCGACGGCCGGACTCGATCCCCGCGGGCGCGAGGATCTCATAGCCATGATCAAGCGCATAAAGAAGCAGTGGAAGCTGACGATCGTGTTCGTGTCGCACAATATGGATGATATCGCCCGCCTGGCGGATGATATGCTCGTATTCAAGGGCGGGGAGTTGTTGCGCCAGGCGGCGCCGCGGGCGGTTTTCGCTGACCGCGAATTATTGGCCGCGGCCGGATTGCGCCCCCCGCAGGTGCAGCAGATCATGTGGTGTCTGCAGGAGAGCGGTATGCCGGTACGCACAGATGTGCTCGACGTGGATGAGGCGCAGGCAGATATCTGTCGTGTCTTGCAGGGCAAGGGAGGGCGATGATTTATGCTGAGTGATATAACGATCGGGCAGTATTTCCCCGGCAATACCATGCTTCATCGGCTCGACCCGCGCGTGAAGATCATCCTGCTGATTGCTTTCCTCGTGGAGGTGTTTGCCTTTACTTCCTGGCGAGCGTATGCCGTGCTGTCGGCGCTGACCGTCGCCATGATAGTGGTGTCGCGGGTGCCTTTCGGCATGCTCATGAAGTCATTGAAGCCACTCTGGTGGATCATCGCGTTTACCTTCGTCATCCACATATTCAGCACGCCGGGCGAGGAGCTCTGTCATATCTGGCTGTTCAGTCTGACGCTCGAGGGCGTGCTGCAGGGCTTGCTCATCTGCCTGCGGCTCGTCTTGCTCATACTGATGAGCTCGCTGCTGACGTTTACGACGAGTCCTCTGGAGCTGACGGACGCGGTGGAGTGTCTGCTGTCACCATTCCGGCGCTTCGGGGTGCCGGCGCATGAGCTGGCGATGATGATGACGATTGCGCTGCGGTTCGTGCCGACGCTCATAGAGGAGACCGACCGCATCATGAAGGCGCAGCGTTCGCGCGGGGCTAATTTCACAACGGGCAGTATAAAGTCGCGCCTGCAGAATCTGGTGCCGGTGCTCGTGCCGCTGTTCCTGTCAGCTTTCCGCCGGGCGGATGAGCTGGCGCTGGCGATGGAGGCGCGCTGCTATCGCGGCGGTGTGGGGCGCACGCGGATGAAGCAGCTGCGCGTGACGAGTCTCGATTATGTGGTGGCGCTGTGCTTTGCGGGGCTGACGGTGGGGCTGATTGTACTAGTACGCGTATAGCAGAGTGGCTGGAGTACCGCGGCAGGCAGAGTTTCGCCATTCCGCTGTTGTAATAGGTGAAGAAAGAGGTAATCATGAAACCGGAACATAAGGCGCTGATGAAGGCGCGGGCGCGCAATGTGGTGCTGGAGGTGGCTTATGATGGCACGGCTTACCATGGGTTCCAGCGGCAGTCTCCTCCGGTGGTGGCCGTGCAGAATGTACTGGAGCAGAAGCTCGAGGTGGTTTTTGGCGACAACATCGAGCTGGCAGCGGCCGGACGCACGGATGCGGGGGTGCATGCTTATGGCCAGGTGGTGAATTTCTTTACGGACGGGCGTATACCGCTCGACCGTGTGCCACGGGCTGTGAATAGCTTGCTGCCGCCGGATATCGCTGTACGGCGGGCTTATGAGGCCGGTCCTGATTTCAGTGCCCGCCACTCAGCGAAATCGAAGACGTATATATATCGGATCCATCAGAGTGAGACGCCGGATCCGTTGCGGACGCGTTATGCCTGGTACGAGCGGCGGCCGCTCGATGAGTCGGCGATGCGTGCGGCGTTGGCGCATATACTGGGTGAGCATGATTTCAGTGCTTTCCGTGCGAGCGGCGGAGCTGATATGAGTCCGGTGCGCACGATGTATGAGGCGGAGCTGACGCGTGAGGGCGCGGAGTATGTCTTCCGCATCCATGGCAATGGCTTTCTCTATCACATGGTAAGGAATATCATCGGCACGCTGCATGACGTTGGTCTCGGGGTGAAGACGCCGGCTGATTTCCAGCGCATCATGGCGGGACGCGACCGGAAGCAGGCTAGTCCTACGGCGCCAGCCTGCGGGTTGTATCTGTACAGTGTCGAATATTGAGGAAAACAGAATAATAGCGCATCCTAGACCATGTGGGCCGCTGGCTCATCATGGTCTTTTTTGGTAAATAATGAAATAATTTGGCTCTTCGGGCATCCCTGTGGGCAAGAAATGCCGATTTCCCCTGTAACTAAGCCGGTTCCTCTAGCATAGGTTTTCTGTTA
>CACXCN010000016.1 GCA_902766095.1 uncultured Selenomonas sp.
GACATTCGGGCATGCCTCCAGGCAGCAGCCGCAGGTCATGCAGTGGGAAATCTCATAGGCCGTCTGTGCCGTGTAGGGATTCTGGATAGGTGCGTCCTTGGACTCCCAGCTGCCATCGATCTCCACCCAGCCCTGGATGCGCTTGAGGCTTTCAAACATCACGGAACGGTCGATGAGCAGGTCGCGGATGACCGGGAAGGTGCGCGCAGGAGCGAGATGGATCGGCTGCGCAAGCTCATCAATCAGAGCGCAGCAAGCCTGGCGGCCCACACCGTTGATGACCATCATGCAGGCACCGCAAACCTTCTCGAGGCAGTTGCACTCCCAGACGACCGGCGCGACGCGCTTGCCGTCAGAGGTCACCGGATTCTTCTGTATCTCCATCAGGGCAGCAACAACATTCAGGCCCGGACGGTAATCTACATCGAACTCCTGCGTATACGGCTTCTCTTTCGGGCCGTCCTGGCGCTCGATGATGAAATGTACTTTTTTCTGTTCTGCCATTGTGCTGATCCTCCCCTATTACTCTTTCTTCGCGACAGCATAGTTACGCGGACGCGGCTTGATGTAGGAGTGGTCAAACTCCATATAGCTGACTTTCGGCAGCTCGGTCTCCGGATCATAGTCAACGATGGTCGTGTACATGAAGTGCTTGTCATCGCGGTCCATGAAGATGAGGTCATCGCTGTCATCCATAGCGCGGCCGGTTTCCTTATCGAAATGGAAATCGCCATGCTCTTCCTTCAGCTTGGCCTTGAGATCCTCGTCCATCTTGTTCCAGTCGGACTCGAGGACGATCTTCGCATGGGCACCACGCGACTCGTTGCGGTTCAGAGCGCCGGCCGTGATGACCATAGCATAGAGGATCATGTTGCGCAGCTGGCGCACGAACATGGCCTCCTGGTTGGCTACCGTGCCGTGGTCGGTCACGCCGATATCATCCCAGCGCTTGAGGATGCCCTTGAGCTCCTCGAGGCACTTGGCCAGGCCGACATTATCGCGCTCGATGGAGACATATTTGTACATGATGTCGCCCATCTCATGATGCAGCTTGTGTGCATTCTCCGGGCCATTCATCTGACGAATCTTGTCGAACTGGTCCTGGCACTCCTTGACGGCCGCATTCATCTCCTCGGCCGTCAGCGCATCGCCGAGCTCGCCGCTGCGGGCCCAGGCCATGGCCTCCGGGCCCGAGATAGTGCCCGAGTAAGCTGCCGACAGCAGCGAGTTCGCGCCGAGGCGGTTCGCACCATGATACTGGTAGTCGCACTCGCCGGAAGCCATGAGGCCCGGGATGTTCGTGCGATGCTTGAGGTCGACCCAGATACCGCCCATGGAGTAGTGAACCGACGGGAATATCTCCATCGGGACCTTGCGCGGATCCTGACCGACGAATTCCGAGTACATCTCGAGGATGCCGCCGAGCTTGCGCTCGAGGTAGGCAGCCGGGATATGCGACAGGTCGAGGTAGACACGGTTCGGGTTGTGCATGCCGAGGCCCATGTGGACGCAGACCTTGTAGATGGCACGCGAAGCGACATCACGCGGCACGAGGTTGCCGTATGCCGGGTACATATCCTCGAGGAAGTACCAGCGCTCTTTCTCGCCGGTCTCCGGGTTCTTGCGATAGACCCAGACGCGGCCGCCCTCACCGCGGCAGGCCTCGGACATCAGACGGTTCTTATCCGAGCCCGGCACAGCGGTCGGATGGATCTGGATGAACTCCGGATTCGCGATATGGGCACCATCCTGATAGACGGACGAGACAGCCGAGCCATTGCAGATGGTCGAAGCCGTGCAGCGGCCGAACACCTGGCCAGGGCCGCCCGTTGCGAGGATGACGACCTCGGCCGGGAATGCCTTGATCTCGTTCGTGTTCATGCTCTGGGCTACGATACCACGGACAGCACCCTGCTTGTTGCGGATGATCTTGATGAATTCCCAGTATTCATATTTCGTTACGCTGCCGAGCGTCTCCCATTTGCGGACCTGCTCATCGAGAGCATACAGGAGCTGCTGGCCCGTCGTGGAGCCGGCGAAGCAGGTACGCTTGTTCTTCTGACCACCGAAGTTGCGCAGGTCGAGCACGCCCTCAGCCGTACGCGTGAACGGCACGCCCATGCGGTCGAACATCTTGATGAGCTTCGGAGCTGCCTCGACCATGCCCTTGACTGCACGCTGATCAGCCAGGAAGTCACCGCCGTAGACCGTATCATCGAAATGCTCATAGACCGAGTCATGCTCGCCCTTCGTATCCATGCAGGCATTGATGCCGCCCTGTGCGCAGAGAGAATGCGAGCGCTTGACCGGGCAATAGGAGAACAGGTCGACGACGAACTCTTTCTTCTTGTCCTCGCAGATTTTGATCGTAGCCATGAGGCCGGAGAGACCACCGCCGACTACGATGATATGCTTCTTTTCTGGTTCTTTGTTAGCCATTTTAGACTCCTTTTCTAGCAGTAGTATCTCACATCACGAAATAGCTGCCCATGAAGGCGAGCGTGATAACGCAAAGGAGAGCGCAGAGCAGCATGCTGAGCACACCGATGACATTCTGGATGCGCGGGCCTTTGGCGATGCCCCAGGTCATGCAGAACGTCGTGATACCGTTGCAGAAATGGAAGATAGCTGCAAACATGCCGAGGATGTAGATGATAGCGACAATCGGGCTGCCTGTGAAATAGCTCTGCAGGAGCTCATAGGATATCGGCGTGCCCGTAATGCCCTTCGTGAAAATGCGGAGATAGAACACGTGCCAGATCAGGAACACGACGAGGAACCAGGCCGTCCAGCGCTGCAGCGCGAACTGCCAGTTGCGGATATAGCCGAGACGGCCGGGGTTGTTATTCGCCTGCAGTGCGATGTATATGCCATAGATTGCATGGAACAGCAGCGGAATAGCGATACCACAGATCTCGAGCATCAGGAATATTGGCTTCGGGATGAGTTCCATCATAGCCAGCGAGCCGTTCAGGGCTGCTGCGCCGCCGAGGGCCATCGAATTCGTGAAGATATGCTCGAATATGACCATACCCAGAATGAAGAGGCCGACTAGCGAATGCAGACGACGCAGATAAAAAGTTGTGTGAAACATTCTATACCTCCTAAATATCTTGGAGCAAACCACCGCAAAACCTCCCCTCCGGAGAGGGAAGGCATCGCGGCAGCACCATCCGATCAGTATCCCTTCAGGGTGCGGTATTTCGCCTGGTTCTGCTCATAGAGGTTGTTGCCCTCGCAGTCGATGACGACGATAGCCGGGAAGTCCTCTACGGTCAGACGGGCGACAGCCTCCGGGCCGAGCTCCGGATAAGCCAGCACTTCGTACTTCTTGACGGACTTGGCGATGAGCGCCGCAGCACCACCGACAGCAGCGAAGTAGGTAACACCATTCTTGATCATGGATTCTACTACTTCCTTGCTGCGGGAGCCTTTGCCGATCATGCCCTTGATGCCCTGCTCGAGCATGGTCGGGGTGTAGGCATCCATACGACCAGAGGTCGTCGGACCGCAGGAGCCGATCGGGTCGCCCGGCTTCGCCGGTGTCGGGCCCAGGTAATAGACCATCTGGTTGTGCCAGTCAACCGGCAGCTTCTCGCCGCGAGCCAGAGCCTCCGTCATCTTCTTATGCGCAGCATCACGAGCTGCTATGATCTCACCAGTGATGAGGACGGCGTCGCCCACGTGGAGCTTGCGCGACATCTCCTCAGTGAATGGGGTATGTATCTTTATCTGTTCAGCCATCATTATTCCTCCAATCCTCTATCAGCTATCAAAGCACGCGCGAAGCATGGCGCATAGCATGGCAGCAGATGGTAACTGCAACCGGCAGGCCGGCGATATGAGTCGGGCCCCACTCGATATTGACAGCGAGTGCCGACGTCGTGCCGCCGAGCTGCGGTCCGATACCCGTCTGATTTATGAGGTCGAGGAGTTCACCCTCGAGCTTGGCATAGCGCGGATCCGGATTGCGCTGATCGATGGAGCGCGTCAGCGCCTTCTTCGACAGCAGGGCAGCGCGGTCCATCGTACCGCCGATGCCGATGCCGACAACCATCGGCGGGCACGGATTCATGCTGGCATGCAGGATGATGTCCATGACGGCATGCTTGACGCCCTCGACGCCATCGGCCGGCACGAGCATGCGCACGCCGGATTTGTTCTCCGAGCCAAAGCCCTTCGGAGCGATCGTGATCTTCAGCTTGTCACCCGGAACGATCTTCGTGTAGATGACGCCCGGCGTGTTGTTCTTCGTGTTCACGCGGTTGAACAGCGGCTCAGCCACGACCGACTTGCGCAGGTAGCCCTCGGTGTAGCCTTTGGCGATGCCCTCATTCACGGCATCCTCGAGCAGGCCGCCAGTGATGTGCAGATCCTGGCCGACCTCGAGGAATACGATGGTCATGCCGGTATCCTGGCAGTACGGACGATCCTCGGCGCGGGCGATCTCAGCATTCTTGATGATCTGATCAAGAACGTTCTGGCCGACCGGCGACTTCTCCGTCTCACGGCCGCGCTTCAAAGCCTCATAGACGTCCTTCGGCAGATAGTAAGCTGCCTCTTTGCACATCTGAGCCACATTCTCAGTGATTTGTTTTGCATCTAGCTCTCGCAAAATAATCCCTCCCATAAATCTTCGAATCTCCATGTGCCGTTGCGGAAACCTCGGCACCGTCACATTGATTCCTGCACTTATCTATTCTATTTTACCACAGAAACAGAAAATCCTGCCTCGGCAAAAAAAAAGCTCTTATTTTTACGTCTGTCCGACGGGGCATCATCTCATGCGGACCAGCTTGATGCCCGGCAGCAGATTGGGCTGCAGATCGAGCAGCAGGAAAGAACCATCCGCATCGTCGCGGGGACGGGCCACGCTGCCGGGATTCAGCACCGTTATCTCACCGAATGCGATTTCTGCCACATGCGTATGGCCATAGACGGCGATATCGGCACCCTGCTCAGCCGCCGCTTTCTCGAGATAAGCCGTCGTATAACCCACGCCGTATATATGCCCATGCGTCAGGAATATGCGATGCCCGGCCACATCCAGCACGCGCGAATCCGGCATACCGGTGCGCGGCCAGTCGTTATTACCAGCCACCATCGCCACCTCGCAGCCGCTCATGCGTGCGAGGTACTCGGCATCGTTCGTGAAATCCCCGGCATGCAGCCACAGCTCTACGCCGGCGGCTTCAGGACGCTTCAGCATCTCATCGATCGCCTGCGTATCACCATGACTATCGCTGACTATGCCCAGTTTCATTTCAAGTACTCCTCCAGCTTGGCCACCATGGCGCGCAGCGCGGCTCCGCGGTGGCTGATCTTATCCTTCTGCTCGAGCGTCAGCTCAGCGATCGTATGCCCCGGATAAGCCTCGACGTAGAAATAAGGATCATAGCCGAAGCCTCCATCGCCCCGCGGCCCCTGGTCGACGCGCACGACGCCATCGCAGCGTCCCTCGGTCTCAAGCTCGCAGCCAGGCTCACGCAGCGCCGCATCCTTTGCCGGTGCATCGACGAATACGAGCGCACAGCGATAGTCGGCCGGCGACTCCGTCCGACCGATCTTGCCCAGCTCAGCAATGAGTTTCGCGTTATTCGTCTCATCGTCGGCATGATAGCCGGCATAGCGCGCCGAGTGGATGCCCGGTGCTCCGCCCAGAGCCTCGACCTCTATGCCCGAGTCGTCAGCGATGCAGGCACAGCCCGTCTGCTTTGCATAGAACTCCGCCTTGATCTTCGCATTCTCAGCGAAAGTCGTACCATCCTCTACGGCCTCGGGCAGATCTCCGAAATCGGAAAGCGCGACGACCTCTACCGGCAGGGCTGCCAGTGCCGTGCGCATCTCGCGCACCTTGCCCTGATTCTTCGTGGCTATAACGATCTTCTTCATATAAAACCGTCTCCTGACTTGCAAACTAGTTTCACTGAAACCATAGCCTCTACTCCGACTGCACCAGCATCAGCCCTCGCGGCCGACGTACCAGCCCAGATCATCGCCGAGCACGTATTTCTCATACTCGATGAGCTCGCGACAGCCCTTTTCGCCCAAGCGCAGCAGCGCGCTCAGCTCATCATGAGTGAATGGCCGTCCCTCACCGGTGCCCTGCACCTCGACGAACGAGCCGCTCCCCGTCATGACGATATTCATGTCGACAAGCGCCGACGAATCCTCCTCATAGCAGAGATCGAGGATCGGTCCCTCCGTCGCGCTGATGCCCACGCTGATAGCCGCGAGGAAGTCCCGCACCGGAAAGATGCTCCGTTTCTCGCCCTTCTTATAAAACGAGGCACAAGCCTCGACGAGCGCCACGAACGCCCCCGTGATCGAAGCCGTGCGCGTGCCGCCATCCGCCTCGATGACATCGCAGTCGATATTGATCGTGCGCTCACCAAGCGCTTTCGTATCGACGACCGAGCGCAGTGAGCGACCGATGAGCCGCTGGATTTCCTGCGTACGACCGTTCTGATGACCATGCACCGCCTCGCGGGCCGTACGCTCCGACGTCGCACTCGGCAGCAGCGAATATTCCGCCTTGATCCAGCCCTCACCGGTGCCGCGCAGGAAAAAGGGCACCCGCTCCTCGACACTGGCCGCGCAGATCACGCGCGTATGCCCCATCTCGATGAGCACCGAGCCTGCCGGCCCGTGCTGGAAATGCCGGCGCATCGAATACCGGCGCATCTTGTCCACCGGCCGGAAATTAAGTCTCGCCATGCAATCCTTCCTTCTCTTTATCCCATATATAATACCATAAAACATACAATAAAATAAGGGGTGAGCGCATAAATATTTCTTATGCACTCACCCCTCCAATCACTATTCCAAGCCTTTTGCGCCCTCAATAGGGGATGCTCTTTAAAAGCTGCCCCCACTGGGGGAAGTGCCGAGCGTAGCGAGGCGATAGGGGTGGCGAGATGTCAAGCTGCGTTGCGATATCATATTGATGGATCGGCTGCCTAGGCTTTTCGTTTGTGGGCCGTTTCCGCTTTAGCACTTGAGTCTATTTACCATCTCGCCACCCCCACCACCGCTAGCGCGGTTCCCCTCCCCCAATGGGGGATGCCTCTATTTACTTGCTCTCCTGATACTGGCGATAGTTCTTTATGATGCAGATCGGTGTCTTCTGGCTGGCATTGCCGAACGGATTATCGATCAGGAGCTGCGCCGCCTTCTGGCCGTCCACGCCATCGGTCACACCGACCACGCGCGAGCGCTTGAGGTCATTGACATCAGCGATCATCGCGCCGAAGCAGCCCAGCCGCTCTTTTATCTTCTTCACGACCTCGTTCGGATGGGCCGGACCATAGACGATGCACTTATCGAACGGCGGCATCGTGCCCGTCACATCATCGATGAGCGCGGTCTGCTCGCCACCCCATTTGTAGAACAGGCCGTTCTGGCCCACGAGCTTGCCGAGGAAACCGGCGAACAGAGCGAAAGCGACGCGCCATTTGCCCTCGACGTCCATGAGCGACTGCATGCCATGCGGGCTGGCGAGACTGCCATAGTCCGGTATGAAGCGGCAGCAGAACTGCGCCACGCGCGTGATATGCAGTTCCTCCGGACGCACGAAGCGTCCCTGCGTGATGGCCACGACACTCTCTGCACAGCAGAGCAGGTCGTCCGGGCCGATCTTGCCCTTCGTATAGCGCTCGATGGCGTCCACGATATCATCTTTCTCAGTCAGAATGCGCGTCGGCACTGGGATGAGGTCGAGTTTTGCTTCTGTCATGTCTACTCCTCCTCAATCCTGGGCGAGCGCTACGCCCGCCAGCTTCGCAATCTCTTCCGCCGGTATGACCAGACGGATTTTCCGGTAATGGCACGGGGTACGTCCCGTCTCGAGCCAGATGAAGTCGAGCGGCAGGTCGACCATATGGCTCAACGCCTCATCGAGACTCAGCCCCTTGCGCGGCGTCAGACGGACTTTCGCGTATATGTTCAGCACATCCTCGTGATGAGCATCGCCCTTCTTCTGGATCAGCACAGCCTCGAAATACTCATCCTCGCGCGGATAGCCCTCACGCTCCGCCTTGGCCCGTACCTCGATGCCATCGTACTGCTCGTACGGGAGCTCCGAGCGTACCATCGCATCCATTATCGTCGCGCACTGCTTGCCCTCGTCGCGGAACGTCAGCTTCTGCGAGAGCTCAAGCGAGTTCTCATCCTTATGCTCGAGCGTCCAAGGTGCCGAGGTATCGACCACTACTTTCTCCGTGCCCAGTACCTTCAGCACGATTTCTGCCAGCACGATTACCGCCAGAATTACGATGAGGACGATGTCCACTATCATCGCTGCTGTCAAAACGTATCAACTCCTATGCAAAAATATATATGAGACAGCAACATTGCTGCCCCCCTCCATTACCAGCGGGAAAGTTATTTCCTGCCGAATACCGGCTCTTTATCCTCAAGGCGCATGGCCTCAGCCAGCACCGTGTAATACTTATCCGGCAGGCGCGTGATATGACCTGTGTCCTGCCGGGTGAAAACATTCTGCGTGTGCCCCATGACGAGCACCTGGTCCTCGCCCTTCCGACGCACGACATAGTCGAAAGCCATCTTCGCTTTCGTCAGGGCCGTCGCTATCGTCTCGATTTCGAGCACATCATCGAAATGTGCCGGAGAAACATATTTCGCAGCTACGTCGGTGATGGGGAAAACGAAGCCGTCCTCCATGAGTCCGCCGAGCGTGATGCCATAGCGCCGCAGATACTCCACGCGGCCGATCTCGAACCAGCGGATGTAGTTCGCATGATGGACGACCGCCATCGCATCTGTATCATAGAAATTCACCCGATGCTCCGCAATAACTGACATACAGTCATCTCCTGCCGAAAATACATATCCATAATATCTTCTATAGACTAAAACAAAACCACTCTAAAGTCAAGCTGACCAGAGCCGCTATACATCCACCTCATCGAGGCGCTTCAAAAAACGTCCAAGCCGTGCCAGCTCTGCGGGGTCGGTCACGTGACGTCCGCTGTAGTAGTAGTCTACCGGCGGCACTGCCCCCTCACGCGGCCCGGCCAGCTGGCCGGCAGCCTGCAGCTGACGGATGAGCTCGCGCACCGTCCCCTCATTGCCATCGAGGATCTGCATATGATCCGGCAGCAGCGCACGCATCGTATCCTTGAAATAATTGAAATGCGTGCAGCCAAGCACGACCGCCGAATACTCGGAAAGATCATATTTGCTGAACTCACCGCGCAGATAATCGACGACAGCCGGCGACGTGAACTCCTCACGCTCAGCGAAGGTCACAAGCTCCTGCAGCGGATTCAGGTCGATGAGATGATGCTGGTCATAGCGCACGAGCAGATCATGGAGCTTATCTCCACGCACCGTCACATTCGTCGCCGTCACGATGACGCGATGCACAGGGTCGCGGTCGAGCGCCAGCTTCGCCGCCGGCTCCATGCCGATGATCGGCACATCGTAGCGCTGACGCATATCGCGCACCGCCACCGATGTCGCCGTATTGCAGGCGACGACGATAGCCTTTACCCCCTGCTGCACGATGAAATCAAAGGCCTCCGCCACGAAGCTCTTGATCTCGGCCCGCGTCTTCAGTCCGTACGGCACATGATCCTCATCGGCGAAAAACAGGAACTCCTCGCCCGGCAACATCTGCATCGCCCGATGCAACACCGAGAGCCCGCCGAGCCCCGAGTCAAAAAATGCGATCTTCATGAATTTAATTCACTCCCTATAGCTTGCGCCACACGTCCTCATTATAGCACCCTCCCTGTTGGTGTGCAAAATTATTTGACAGGTGTACCTATTATTTGCTATAATTATTATCGCATTTGGAAGGGTGTCCGAGTGGTTTAAGGAGCCGGTCTTGAAAACCGGTGATGTCGCAAGGCACCGTGGGTTCGAATCCCACCCCTTCCGCCATGGAGTGGTACTCAAGTGGCTCAAGAGGACGGTTTGCTAAATCGTTAGGCTGGGTAACCGGTGCGGAGGTTCGAATCCTCTCCACTCCGCCATCAAGCAATCAAGAAGCTGTTGCACGCGCAACAGCTTCTTTTGTTATAACGTCTTGATGTCGACATCTACTAAAAAGAGCTATGGAAATCTTTGTCATCTCCATAGCTCTTTTTGTCATGATTTTACCAGTTCTTCCCCATCAGGAACCAGACTCGGTTGTGGGCGCGGGCGTCTTCGCTCAGGTTGGCATCGCTGCCGATGCGGCGGGCGTAGTCGAGGCGGGCGAACCAGTCATCTGGTTTCGTATAGGACAGGCCCAGTCCCCAGCCAGCCAGCGTCATGCCGCTCGAGAACTGACCATGGACCTGATCGTTATAGACGCGGTCAGGGGTATGCGATTTGCTGTAGCGCACATGGCCATAGTCGAAATAGGTGCTGAGCAGCAGCCCCGGTACATCGGTGTAATAGCGGAACTCAGCCGTCCCCATGATGCCGACATCACCTGAGCCGGTGCCCTGCGGATAGGCGCGTATGCCATTGGCACCGCCGAGGTACATTTCCTCGGAGCCGTCGAGATCGTTATCCGCGAGCTGGCCCGAGGCTTTCAGCATGACATCGGTGCGATGGCCGAGGCACTGCGTCGCAGTGGCATCGAATGCAGCCTTCGTATAGCTGCCCTCCACCGCTGTATAGGGAATGCCGAGACGTCTCCGGTAGTCATTATCGATGACCGCATTGCCCATCGTCACCGTGCCATTGTAGCTCAGGGCGAAGCCATTGCGCTGCTCGGAGCCGGTCAGACCGACGTGGATGCTGTTCGAGTGCTTGCGCGTACTGTAGTGGAACAGATCGATATCATCCGTCATACGGCGATAGTCGTAGCCGTAGATGAACTTCATCTGGCTGCGCGTCAGATGGTAGAGTGGCCGGCTGCCGAACAGGCTGTAGGTATATGCCTCGCCGTTCGCATCCATGGCGCTGAGCTCGCCGCCGACCTGGTAATCCATACGGCTGAATCCCACGCCGAGCGATGTACCGCCATGACCTATGAGCATCTCGTAGTTCGCATAGTAGTCGTGCATGTGGTCATTCGACAAGAGCGTACCGACGCTGGCGCGACTGCCAGTGCCGCCGATATCGTAAAGGTTCTCCTGCAGGCCGTAGCGATAGCGGCCCGTGTTCTTGCTGCCGTAGTTCTCGACATAGAGCACGGTGTTATCGCCCTTGCCCTCCTCGATGCGCACGGTGAGGTCGCTCGTGCCGAATTTCTGGCCCGGCCGCAGGACACCGACGGCGCGCGTACCGCTGACGTCGGAGATCGAGTAGAGCGTCGTCTCGAGCTGGCCGGTGCGGATGATATCATCCGCCTTCAGCCCGTTCAGGAAGCCCTGCGCTACGCGCTCCTTGAGCTTGCTGTGGTTCTCTATCTTCACAGCACCATAGCGGCCGGGGATGATGCGCAGCGTGACCATGCCATCACTGCTCTCCTGCGCCGGCACGTACGCCGCAGCGGCCGGATAGCCGTGCTGGCGGCAGTAGCGCGTGAGCTGGTTGATCGTCGCATTGAGGTCGCGCATCGTGCGGTTCTCGCCCATGCCGTCCTGCAGGATCTTCGTGAGGTCGCCATGGTCGAGCTCGAGCTCCGGCGCCTCGAGACGGAAATTAGTTATCGTGAAATGCACTTCCGGGGCGCCCGCAGGCTTTGCGGGCGTCTCATCGTGTACCTCGGCTTTTCCACCCTGAGGAATCTGGGATGCGACATCCTGCCCCGGCCGATTCAGCGAAGGGGCAGCCTGCACGAGGCCGCTCGTGCCGAGCGCCAGCGCCAGGCTGAGCCCCAGCGCAGCCGCCTTGTTCATGCCTGTCCTACTCATTTATCAAACCACCTTTATCTGTATCAAGCCGAGACATTGACCCCGGAGCCCTCAGTCTCGAGGCTGGCGCTGCCAGTCGTGCCGGCAGTGCTGCCGGTCGTCTCAGAGCTCAGTTTGCGTTCTTCGCGCTGGCTGGTGTCCTCGGCGCTATTGCCGGTCAGGTTCGTCGTCGTGCCATCAGACTCTATTGCCGCCGTGCCACCCGACGTCGCCGTCGCAGCAGGCTCCGCTGCCAGTGCATGACCCTCGATCGTGAGACCGCCCGATCCTGTCGAGCCGGGCAGCTCGCTGACTATAGCCGCCGAGGCATCGAGCGCATCGCCGCCAGCGAGATTCACGACCTCGCTGCCCACGATGGACATATTGCCGCTATAGCCGGCTCCGCCGTCGAGGTTGGCCATGACCGTCGTGCTGCCGCCGGATGTGGTATACGCGATCGCAGCCTCTGCAGCCCGGTTGCCATTGTTGCCGAAATCATGCGAGCTCTGCTCGTAGATCGTGTTATCCGGCCGTACCTGTCCCTTCGGATTGACGGTCTCGTGGTACTCGCGTCCGGCTTCGAACATCCGCACGTAGAAGGCTGTGCTATTCGCATCTGCCTGTGCAAACGTATAGTTGTTGCCGTAGTTGCCCGAAGTCTGACCATTATAGTAGCCATAGATCGGATAGCGTCCCCAGATCTGCGTATCGGTCGTACTCGGCGTAGCATAGGTGAAATTTCCTTGGTTGGCACTCGTGTCCTCACCATTGATCCAGCCCGTGACATAGCCGGTGAAGTCAGGCGAAGCCTGGCCGGTCAATATCGAAGCCGGTGTCGCTACAACCGTAAGACCGCGGCGATGGATGAGCCCTGTGCCCGTCGTCGTCGTGCTCTGCGCACCTGTCGAGTCGAGCTGATAGTTCGTATTGTCTATGCTGACCGTATAGGTGACTGTGCGGGCCGTCTCGGAGGCGTTCTCGCTGTCAGCGGCATTGGCCGAGCTGAATACGCCATTCACCGTGCGGCTCAGATCAGCGACACTCTGGCCACTGGCCAGGTTGCCGATGGTGACATAGCTCTCCGGCGAGATCACATTCGTCGTGCCATCGTAGGTCTTTTCGGTCTGCGATGTCGTGAGCGTCAGCGTGCGCGGCGTGATGACACCTGTATTCGAGACGAATTTCTTCGTCAGCGTACCATCGCTCTGCGCTGCAGCATCCGTGTCGATGGTATCAGACGACGAGGCGCGCACGAGCTCGTAGTTCTGGTTGTCCCAGACGATCTGGTAGTCGACACCGATCTTGCCCTTGCTGCCGATGGCCTTGCCATCCTCATACTCATTAGCATCGCTCGACTCGTATACCGGCGTGCCCGTGAGCGTCACATTGACGGTATCACCCGTGATGACGTTGCTGCGGTCGATATTGAGGTTCGCAGCCGTCGCATAGTTGCCCGTGACGGCCGTTGTGCCATCGTAGACTTTCGTCGGGGCATTCAGGGCCGCGACTGTGATCATGCGCGGATAAATGGTGCCCGTGCCCGTCAGCGTCTTGTCGTCGCCGAGGCCGGTGACTTCGTAGTTCGACGCATCAGCGCCGCCAAAGTTTATATTGCTGTAGGTGACCTGCTGCGTCGTGACCGCGCCGCTCGAGGTGCGGACGACATTCGGCGAAGCATAGGCCGCCGATATAGAGTCAGCCAGTATCGAGAGATCGTCACCAGCCACTACGCCGGTATGGCCGCCCGCAGACTGCTCCATATAGACATTATCCCTGTAATCGACCGTCGTCTGCGTACCATCGGACTGCGTCAGCTTGCCATAGGCGTTAGCGTTGCCGTCGTAGGTCTTGTCGAGGCCAGTCGTCTGCTTCAGTCCGACCGTGACCTGGCGGCGACGGATGTCGCCGGTGGCGCCGGTGTAGTCCTGCGTCGCTGTCGTCGCAGTGCCGGTGATATCGAGCGTATAGTTCCCGGTACCGCTGCCGGAGAGCGTCAGCGTGTAGGTCAGGCCTTTGCCATTCTGCAGCGCATCGGCCGAGCCGATATCCGCATTCCGGTCGTCATAGGCCACGGTAGTCGCACTGTTCACAGTGCCCTTTGCGGCATCAGCCGCCAGCACATCGGCATCCGACCAGCCGGTCGCATCTTTCTCTGTCGAAATGACGAGCCGGTCGCGATAGTCGACGGTCGCCGTCGTACCATCCGCATGCGTCTGCCCATCGGCCCACTTGTTGCCATCGTATATCTTCACGAGATCCGTGGCATCCTTGAGCGAGGCATTGATGATGCGTGGCGTGATGCTCGCCGCATTCGCATGCGTTACGACCGACGTATCGGAGCTGTAGCTGTCCGCATTCGTGACCGTCGTGAGTGCCTTCGCCGTAGCCGCCGTCATCTCGTAGTTGTTGTCCACGATGACGTTGCCCTGGCCATCGCCGCTCGTGATGGTCTTGTAGTCCGGGGAGAGCTCGACCGTGTATCTGAGGCCGAGATCTTTCCCCACGCCCGAGTGTTCCTGATCGTAGTTGTCACTGTCGGTGTAGACAGCGTCAGCGATGGAGTAGGTCAGTGCCGTGCTCGGACCATTGCCGAAATCGGCATGCAGGCCCTTCAGATAGGCGGACGGATCATAGACCTTGCTCGTCGTGTTGTACTCGCGCGAGACCGGACCCGCCCAGTCGGCATGCACCTTGTCCGCCGTGATGACGAGCGGCAGGATACGGCCCTTCTGCATAGCTTCGCCAAAGTATTTCGTATCGGCGATCGTGTAGTTCGACGCGATGGCCTTCGTCGCGTCGTCGCCATTCTCCTGCATGTAGGCAAGGGCCTTGCCGATGCCGGTATAGTAGACGGCCCGGTCCGTCACGGCGTTGTTCGCGTCGCGGTTGACATTCGCCGTCGCCGTCGTATCCTGGCTGTCGCCGCCGATGACGTAGCTGCCCGCTATGAGCTTTTTCGCAGCGTCCGAAAGGGCGAAGTTCTCATCACCAGCCTGCAGGCCAGTGAGCGTAGGCGTTATGGTATCGATGTTGCTGCTGCCGTTATAGTCCTTCACCTGACGAGCGAAGTCGATCGAGAGCGTCGCCTTATCGATGATGCCATTGCTGCTCGTCAGGCTGCTGATAGTCGGGGCACCGGTCGTGCCCTGAGCCGACGAATCGTAGAGCGCGTAGTTGCTGGCCTTGTCGCCCAGCAGCTGCAGCTGGTACGTCAGCGTCTTGCCCGTGCCGGCGTTGCCATTGTCGTAGGTGACCTGCGTCGAGGCCGTATTCAGCGTCACGCCATCGGTGCCGACAAGGCCATCATTGGCGCCAGACGACAGAATGACATTGTCCATGGCTTTCGCCTGGGCCACGCCCGTATTCTTTGCACCATTGTAGACGCGCTCGATGGTGACATTATTGCCGAGCGAGACATATATCGGGCGCACCGTGATTGAGGCCCGGTTCGCATGACCGCTGCCGTCTGCATTCGCATTCGTGAGCGTCGTGAGCTTCGCGGCTTCGGACGTGCTCAGCTCGTAGTTGTTGTCGACGACATAGTTGCCTGCCGCCTTGTTGCCGACCTGATTGTAGTTGAACGTCAGGCCGTATTTCAGGCCGAGGTCGCTGCCGACATCGCTCTGCGGTTTGCTATAGTCAGAGCTTGACGTGAATTCTGCCGAATTTATCGTATAGTTGTTGAGATTTACATTCTGATTCGTGCCATCTACAGTCACCGCAGCCGTGAGACCGTTCAGGTAGTTCTCGGGATTATCGACCTTCGGCGTGCCATTGTAGACGCGCGAGATATCGTTCCAGGAGGCCTTCACATCGTTGGCCGCTATGGTCAACGGCGTGATGCGGCCCTTTGCATCGGACTCGGAGTAGTACTTCGTCGCATCGATGGTGTAATTATTCGCAATCGTCTGCGTCGCTGCATCGACACTGCCGTCGGTCTGCATGTAGTTCAGCGCCTGATCGATGCCCGTGTAGCTCACAGCGCGGTCGATGACATTGTGCTGGCTGTCGCGGTTCACGTCAGACGTCGTCTGCGTGCTATCTGTGCTGCCACCTGTCACATAGTTCCCCTGAATGAGGCTGATGGCGCCGGCCGCGAGCTGCAGGCTGTCACCACCCACGAGGCCCGACAGCGTCGGAGAAATCGTAAGCACATCGGACTTGCCATCATAGGCCTTCACCTGACGGGCAAAGTCGATTGAGAGCTTCGCCTTGTCGATGATGCCATCGCTGCTCGTCAGGCTGCTGATGGTCGAGGCACCAGTTGTGCCCTTGCTGGACAAGTCGTAGATGGCATAGTTGCCAGACTTGCCTCCCAGCAGCTGCAGCTGGTACGTCAGCGTCTTGCCCGTGCCAGCGTTGCCATTGTCGTAGGTGACCTGCGTCGAGGCGGTATTCAGCGACACACCATCGTTACCGAGGAGCCCCTCATCCGTGCCGGTATTGATGATGACATTGTTCATGGCATCGGACTGTCTCACGCTCGTATCACTCGTGCCGTCATAGGTACGCTCGATATTCACATAGCTCGCGTCGGTCGTCGGCCGCAGTGAGACATAGACCGGGCGCACCGTGATATCGCCAGTCGATGTATATGTATGGCCATTGAAGCTGGCCGCATCGGCCGCCGACAGCGTGAAATCGCCCAGCACCGTGGAACTCAGCCCCGCCAGCGTGAATGTCACGCCATGGCCGGTCGTGACATCGGTCTGGCCATTATCGTAGGTGGCCGCCGAGAGGTCGAACGCGATGGGGACCTTCGAGTGCGTCTTTTCGGTGTATATATCCAGATATTTCGCAACATCAGCCATCGCTGCGCTGCCCTGATATTTTACGGCGTCAGTGCCGTCATAAATCTTCGTCGTTTTCAGCGGATCCACCTTGATATCATTCAACGAGAGGTCGCGACGCGTTATCATGCCGAGCTGGGCTGCCTCCGTATAGGTGGCTGTATCGCTGGCGAGCGCATAGTTGCCTGCCACCGCATTGCCGCCCGTCACCGTGCCCTTGGCCAGTGCATCCTGCAGGTTCGTATACTGCACGGCTTTATAGCCGACCACCTGAGTCGTCGGATCATAGTTCACGTGCTCATTGACTGTGAAAGTACCGGTCGCCGAGGTCGTGCCAGCCGCATCCGTATAGGCTGTATCCGTGCCCGTACCGGTAGTCCAGGTACCGTAGTTGCCGGTGATCGCAGCGTCAGACAGCGTGATCGTCTCGCCGTTCACGCCGGTCAGCGTCCCCGAGGCCAGCGCCGTCGTCTCCCGATTGCCCTGGCTGTCGATCGTGGTATCAGCCGTATGCTCGATATCGGCACTGGCGTCGAATATCTTCTGCGCATAGGCAAATGTCGGCGTCTTTAGCACGTAGGGCGATATGATGCCCGTATCGGTCAGCGTCACACTGGCCGCGCCCGTCGCCGTGCCGTTCGTCAGCGCTGCCGTATCGGTATTCGCCGCATCGAGCAGCACATAGTTGCCCGCCGAATTGCCGGTCAGCTTCACGGCATAGCTGACATTTTGCGCCGTCGGATTCTTGTCGGCATCATAGGCGACATTCGGACTCTGGTAGGCGCTGTTGCTATTGAGATTCGTCGTGTCGAGGCTGGCCGCATCGTTGGCGATGATGCCGTCGAGCACGACATTGCCCCTCGAGTTGCGAACGAGATTCGTACTGCCGTTATAGACCTTGTCGAGCGAGACATAGCCCGCAGCTGTCTTGTCTTTGACCGAGGCCACGACATATTTCGGCGTGATAGTGGCCGCAGATGTCAGCGTCAGCGTACCATTGCTATAGTTTGTGATATTTTTCCAATCATAGTTATTGGCCCAGTCGCCGAGCGTCAGCGTGTAGGTGGCTTTCGTTGCCTGCACCGTTGGCGAATCATAGACCGCTCCCGCGATGGTGTAATCGCCGCCCGTCGACGCTGTCGTCAGGGTACGTTTCACGCCATCTACCGTCAGCCCCTGATTGGCGCCCGTGAGGTAGTCAGATGCTGCCGCTTGGCCCGCCTGATACTTCCATCCCGAGTGGTCATAGGCCACGCTATTACTGGCATCGTAGACTTTCGTTATATTGCCGAATGTCGCGGTGATATCCTTGCTGGTGATAGATTTCTTGCCGATATCGCCGAGATTCACGACCGTGAATTTATCTGCATTCGTCGCGGCCGTAGCCGAGGTATTCTTATCCGTATAGTTGATATAGGTCACATAGTAGTTATTCGCATCCGTACCGGACTTCGCGAGCTGGTAGGTCACGAGTTTATCCGTACCCACGTTCGCATCATCATAGGTTGCCGACTCGGACTTCCCATTGCTATCGGCCGCCGTCTGATACCCGATTGTCACACTATCGCCTCTCTGAGGCGTATAGGTCAGCGTGGCCGCCGGCGTCACATAGTTGTCCTTGTCATAGGTCTTCGTGGCCTTGGAGATGGTAAGCGCCAGCGGAGCCTGCTTGATATTGCCGGTGGCATTCAGCGTTCCGTTCAGATTTTTGCCGCTTGTATCGACAAGCGTATAATTGCCCGCACTGTCGCCGCTCAGAGTGAACGTATACTGTATCGTCTTATCGTTCAGGCTGTGGCCGCTCAGAGCCTGGCCATCCTTATCGAGATTGGCATTCTTGTCCGTATAGGCCGCATTGACCGAGAGGTTGCCTAGGTCGCTGTCATATATCGCGGTGGCGCTGTCGGTGCCATTGCCGGCGCGATGCGCCAGTGCGATTCCCTTGCTCGCATCGAGACTATCGCCCTTGACGTCAAAGGCCTTGAGCGTAGTGTCGTATGTCTTCGTGAAAGGCGTATCCGATGCACTGACCTGCACGAGGCGTGGTGTGATGACACCGACTGTCTTATCACTACCGTTGTTGACTGTCGTGCGCAGCAGGCCATTGCTCAGCAACGAGCTGTCGAACTCATAGTTATCGTTCGACGTGCCGACATTCAGCGAATAATACACGGACTGCTTGGCACTGTTGTTGCTGTTCTTTGATTCATAGACAGGCGCCGTACTCGTCGATATGGTATAGGTAGTATCGCTCGTCGTGCTGCCGCTGCCCTGGGTAAAGGTCAGGCTGTTGCCATTCTCATCGGTAGCGGTGAGATTGCCGACATAGGACTTCACGTCTCCCTCGACAGCATCGCTGTTGTCGTATTCCTTTGTAATAGATGTATATCCATTTGCCAGAGCCAGATTGACCCCGGTGATCTTCAGCTTCTCTATCGTGCCTTTGCCCCTATAAGCTGTGGATCCCAGCTGATAGTTGCGTGCTGAGTCACCACTCAGCGTCACACCACCATACGTCACCGTCGTAGCGTCCTTGACATTGGCGCTATCGTAGACGGACTGTGCCGCATCGTAGCTGACTGTCACCTTATCGCCACTTACGAGATTGCTGACCGTCGCCGTCACATTGCCGCCACTGCTATTCTTCGAGTTGCCAAAGGCGTTCGTACCATCATAGGTACGATGAGCATCGTCAAACGTCAGCTGGACCGTGCGCGGCGTAATCGTGCCCGTGTTGCGCACGGCATCGCCGGCCGCTCCGAGTTTTATGGTCTTATCCCCGCTCACGCTGGTACTGCTAGTGTCCTTCTGAAGGACATAGTTATGCAGTTTCGTCGCATCGCCGGTCAGGCCGACAGTGTAGGTGACGTTGTTCTGATTCTCGATGACGTTGCCGGAGGCATCGCGCTTGACGTTCTTATCCTCGTATTCGGCCGAGATCTTCCAGGCCACGCCATCTGTGGTGCCAGCCGTGCTATCATCTGCGAGAAGCTTCTTCGAGCTGCTGTCATATACGATATAGCCGCCACCGACTTTCGTATAGTCGGTATCTGTGCCCTCCTTGACCGTCACATTGCCATCGTATTCCTTGTTGATGTTATTTTTGCCGGTCAGGTCGAGTATGAGCGTGCGCGGCGTGATGCTGCCCTCACCGAATACATTGTAGCTGCCGCTGCTGGTCAGTTCTTTGGCGGAGTCAGACGTCGTACCTATCTTGTAGTTGCTCAGCGGATGATCGGTCGTATCACTCGTCGTCGCGCCGATTTGATAGGCGATCTTCGTCGCCGTGTCCACATCCACAGCTGCATTGCCACTGTCATCCGTGAAATAGGACGTGGCATTATCGGCCATCTTGAACGTTATGTAATTCTTATCAGCGTCGACGAGTCCCTGAGACGTGTTGGAGTCATTCGTCGTGAATGTCGCCCCCGTCGGCACATTGTATGTCGACGTACCGTCGTAGATCTTCGTATGACTGGTGTCGCCCTGCACGGTAAAGGTACTCGTATCGATGAAGCGGCGGTTGATGTAGCCGGTGGCGTAGATCGTGCCGCCGGTGACGCCGGCATCCGTCGTAGTGCCCGTCGAATAGTCCTTCAGTCCCGCGCGATAGAGCGTATTGCCACTGGCATCTATGAGCTTGTAATTGCCCGCATCCTTGCCCGTGAGCTTGATTCCCGTATACTTCACAGCATAGGCCGTGCCGCCCTCGTTCGCATTGTGCTCCTCGGTCGTCAGATCCGTGCTGTCAAGATATTTGCCGTCAGTGCCAGTCCCCGATGTATCAAGCGAGACATCATCTGCCGTCTTGGTAGTCTTGCCATCTGTTCCGGTAGACGATGTGGATGCTTTATCAGCTTCATTGATGACGAATACTTTCGTATTTACTTCCGCAGTTGCCGTGCCATCATATATCTTATCTACCGTTCCATTCGTCTTATAGCCGATGGCCCTTTGCGTGATATCGCCAAGTGCCTTGATATTCGTGCCAGTCGCATCGTCAGTGCCAAAAGTCACTGACTTGGTACTCAAAATATAGTTGCTATAGCCTGGCTTAGGAGTAAGGCTGGCACCACCATATAGGTGAATGGTCTTATTGAGGCCGGCATTCGCGTCCTGGATAGTCGAACCATAGCCCGTGGTATTTTCTCCAGTCAGATTCGTGAAATAGCCATACAAATTCTCCGTAGTTATCGAGGCAGTGTTATCATTCGGAATGATGCCGCTGCCATTACTGCCAGCCAGCAACGCTTTCTTAGTCGCATCGGTCAGCTCAGCCGAGCCGTTGTACTCCTGGCTTACATGGGCAAGGTTATTCGCAGTAATCGTCGCCTCACGCGGCAGGATGGTCACATTGTTGCCGATGAGCTTATAGCCGTGCTGCGTCGTGATGAACAGGGCACGGGAGGTAGCCGATGTCGCACTGGTGCCACCTACGACATTAGCATCGAGCGGGTCATTGCTGGAGCTCACACTGCTATTGTACTGATAGGTATTCTTGCTCAGCAAACCTTGACTGATGGCCTCGGCCCCCGTCAGGCCATTGCTCAGCGTCACGGCGCTGGCCCAGTCGGTAACCGTATTGCCGTCAGCATCGACGATCCGGACCGGAGCCGCATTATAGGTCAGCTTCAGATCCGCGCCATTATTCGAGCCCTTATCCGCCTGGCTCGTGCTGTCGCCCGTCGCCTTATTGAACGCCGTATAATCTTTGTTCTCATGGTCATAGTTGTAGTTGACCGTGACCGTGCCCTTGAGAAACGCCGTGAGGATCGGCAGCTGGCCGTCCTGCTTCAGCCAAGTAGTGTCTTTAAGGCTGGTGAAATTACTAGTGGCTGTCGCTCCCTCAACATTCCCTGATGCATTGGTTACCGTTCCTCTTGAAAGGACCTTCTTCCCCGCCGTAACATAAGAATTCTCTATATCCAAATATCCTTGAGGAAATAGCTCCACAATAGAAGCATCTGTATCATAGGCATTGGTAATCTTTACCTGATGTGCTGCCCCAGTATTTGTAGAAGAGACAACACCAACCAAGGAAGCAGAGCCATTACCACTACCATATACGGTATCCATCGTCGCAGTATCTGCATAGCCGGCAAGCGCAGCCGCGTAGGTCCCGGATATCGTGCTGTTCTCGACATAGGCATTATTAATATTCGTACCATTCACCGCACGACCCGCCAGTACGCCGATACCGCCGCTACCTGCTATCGTAGCCAGATTCGTACTGGCCCCGCTGACCGTGGCCCCGGTCAGGCCGAGATTGTAGATATGCGCGCCGGAAAGCGCGCCAAAGAAGCCCGTCGGGCTGCCGGACGTCCCGGTCACCTTCAGGCCGCTGATCTCATGGAACATCCCGTCGAACTGGCCGCTGAACGTCGGGATGACGGAATTCGTATAGCTGCCGGTCAGCACCAGATCCTGCCCGAGCATATAGTTGCCGCTGCTGGTTACCTGCGTCAGCGCTGTCTCATCATTGATGAGCTTAAAATCATTACTGCTGGCCGCCACGCTGCCGTTCACCGTATAGCCCAGCGCCGAGGCGGCATTATTATCATAGCCGATATGCGCATAGCCGCTCGCTGTGACAGCGACGTCCTTCAGCGGCGTCGAGCCATCAGTGGTGATATTGCTGGTATTGCTGAACCGGACGTTCTGACCGACGACGGTCACTGAAGTTGCCTGCACCTTGCCGAGGTTCACCACATCCGCGTTTCCAGCTGTGGTCCCGAGTACGTTGGCGGGACTGGTCGACATATTGGCATAGTTAGCCGCGGCATCCGTTGCCGTCTGAGTTGAGACATAGAGATTCCCCACGTCGACGGAGGCTGATTCGCCGAATATCACGCCATGTGGATTCACAATATAGACGTTTTTGCCGCCCTTTATCGTGCCATTGATCTGCGAACTGGCATCGCCCGTGACGATGTTCAGATAGTTATGAGCATTATCTCCCGTTTTCTCGCCCTTATCAAATATGACGGACTCGTCCTTCGCCACAGAGAAGTCCTTCCAGTTAATGACGTTGTTGACATTCTGGCTGGTGATATTCGTGGTCTTGCCATCGACATCTACCGTCACATCGACCTTTTGCACACTGTTGTCCAGCACCGGAGCCGCGGCGGCTGACGGTACGACCGTGAACATGCCCGCCGTGACGGCGAGACTGATCTGTGCCGCCAGTTTTTCTCTATAGCTGAACCTTTGCATTCCTACTACCTCATTCCTTATCCCTGGAAATGTTCCCTGAATAACTGTTATTCCTATCACTGATGAAAAAGCTCCCGCCGGGAAAGAGCCAGTGCCCAGCGCACTTCCCTCAATCCGTACGGGAGGCAATATATTTTTTATTTTTTACTGCAGCAGGCTCAGTACCTGACTCAGATTTTGGTTGGCCTGGGCCAGCATGGCCTGCGAGGCCTGCGCGATGACGTTGTCCTTCGTATAGGCGGTTATTTCGGCCGCCATATCGGCATCGCGGATCGTCGAGACCGAGGCCGTCGTGTTTTCCTGGGCCGTCACGATATTGGCTGATGTATAATCCATGCGGCTGTCCGCCGAACCCAGATCCGTTTGCTGATCGAGCGCCTTCTTCAAGGCATTATCAAGAACATTTATCGCTGCATTCGCTTGAGCCTGCGTGCCGATCTGCAGCGTGCTGCCGTCGGTCGCCCGCAGCCCGAGCGCAGTCGCGCGCATATCGGTCAGACCGACCTTGACGGACTGATTGGCGCTTGTCCCCGTCTGGAATACGAACGCGTTGTCCGGGGACGGATCCTGGGCACGGACTGCCTCCTTGAAGTTATTCAGCGAGGTATTCGCGTTCGACCGCGGCTGGCCGTAGCGGTCCGCCGCCGTAAGCGTCAGACCGGATATCTGCCCATCCAGTCCTGGTTGCGTAGCACGGAATGTGACCGCATTCCCCCTATCGGCTGTATAGACCGCATTGCCGAATTGGTCGGTGCCAATCTGAGAATCATACGAGATCGTCGAAATATCGCCCGTTGGATTTTGTTTATTCAAATTATGTGTAATATTAAACAGATCGAAGAACATATTATCCCCCACGGTAAAGGGGTCGGAGATATAGGTAATTCCCTGCTTCACATAGGACACGGTAATCGTATCCGAGCTCTGCAGTTGCAGCGAGTTGCCGGTGCGGTCCGTCAGATCGGTTAAAGCCGTGAAAGCATTGGTATCCGCGCCAAGACTCTCATTGCTCAGCGAGGTATAGGTCCCCGGGTATTTCACCTCGCTATTATGCGAGCCATCGAGCAGCGTGATGCCATTGAAGGTCGACGTCGCATTGTCGTCAATCTGGTCAGCGGCCTGATCAAGTTCTTTCTGTATCGTGGCCCGGTCGATGTCGGTGTTCGTGTCGTTGGCCGCATTGATGACTTTCTCCTTCAGCGTGCGCAGTATGTCGACGGTCGACTGCACGGCACCCTCCGCGGTGCCGAGCAGGCTCTGGGCATTCTGTGTATTGTCGTTGTCCTGGTCGAGACCGCGGACCTGTACGTCCATGCGATCCGATATCGCATACCCCGAGGCATCGTCACCGGCGGAATTGATTTTCTGACCCGAGGCCAGTTTCTTGAGGTCCTTGGCAGCCGTGCCCTCGGTCTTCACGAGTACATTCAGTGTTTTCTGAGCCGGCATGTTGTTCTTTACAGTCAGTGCCATAATCAATTCCTCCGTCTATGAAAATCTCTGCCCCGCTGCCGGTGCAGAATCCGCCTTTTTCTATCTATTGTATCGACAGATGCACGGTCGAACTTAAATCGAAAATCCAGCGCCACCATACGAGCGCCCCAGTTCCAATATTATATTATACTGAAAACCCACCGTCAGTGCAATATAGATATGATCCACCGCTCCTTCAGGCTCCGGATAATTTTTACAGAAGATTTACAAAGGAACTATAGCACCATTCTCATTTTGTTCTATACTATTAATGTATGGCCTCCTGGCAGGATTTTCTAATCCGTCGGCGAAATAGTCATACAGTATAATGAAAGAAAGGATTGATTGCATGGCTGCAAAGAACCTTTATGGCATTATCTATATGTCCACAGCCAAGCTTGAAATGCTCATCGTGAGCCTGAAGCCGCTGTCTGTCATCGAGCACATGGCCTCGGCAAAGTTCGTCCAGCGCATGGACAAGTCGAAGATCTACCAGAATGAGCTCAGCAAGATCGTATTCTCGCTGCAGGGATTCCATCAGGTGCTCAAGGACTATGGCGTCAAGCGGTACCACTTCTGGGCCAGCCAGCAGCTCATCGACGATGTCACGGCCCGCTACCTCGGCGAGCAGATCGAGGTGCGCACAGGCCTTGAGGTCACCTGGCTCAATACGAGCCAGATCAATTTCCTGCGCGCGACCGCACTCATGGGCGGCACGAGCCTGTTCCACCAGCTGACCGAGCGCCCCACCTACCTGCTCTCCATCGGCTCGGTGGCCGCCACCCTGTCCTATTTCGATCAGGGGAAATTCGTCCATGCCTGGAATATCGGGCTCGGCTACCTCGAAATCGACCAACTCACGAATGACCTGCGCCACTCGGCTACGGATGTCAGCAATATCTGCAACGACTACATCGTATCGAAGCTGCAGGCCCTGAGCCACCGGCTGGCAGGTGCCGCACACAAGACCAACCTCGTGCTGCAGGATTTCTCGTATTTCAACGACATGGTGCTGCAGCCCGGCGAGGATATCGCGCCGCTGTCCGAGAAGCAGTTCCGCTCGACCGAGCAGGATAACCTGCACGCCTCGCAGGACTACCTGCAGCGCCATTTCAATATCGATGAAAACGAGGCGGCCCGCGTCATACCATCGCTGCTGATGATCCGTCAGATCATCGCGCTGACCCATGCCGACCACCTCTACCTGACGCGGCTCAATATCCTGAACGGGCTGGCCCTGCATCAGGCCTCGCACGAGGGACTGCTGAAGACCGATTTCGACGATATCATACGCACCGTGGCGGACAACCGCGCGCGGCGGTTCCAGGCCGATGACGCCCACCGCAATATTACGGTGAAGCTGGCGCTCCACCTGTTCGACCAGCTGAAGAAGCTGCACCGCCTCGGCAAACGCGAGCGCCTGCTGCTCGAGATCGGCGTGCGGCTCGAGGATCTCGGCAATTTCATCCAGGCCCACGGCCACTACCGTCACTCGGCCTATATCATCGAGGCGAATCCGGTCATCGGCCTCTCGGACGATGAGAATGAGATCATCGCCGAGATCGCGCGCTACCACAGCGCCGAGGCACCGGAGGTGCGCCAGCATCACTACAGTCACCTCGGAGCCGACATCCAGATGACCGTGGCCAAGCTCGTCGCCATCGTCCGCCTGGCTGACGCTATGGATGACTCCCGCCAGCAGAAAATAAAGCATATCAGCGTATCGGTCCGCGATGATGCCGTCGTCATAACCGCCCACTCCGTGGAGAACCTGTCGCTCGAGGAATGGGCGTTCCAGCACAAGGCGAAGCTGTTCCGCGAAGTCTACGGTATCCCGGCAGTACTGAAGCAAAGGAGGTCGCTCAAGTAATATGAGTGAGATAAAGAAGAAGTATACCCGCACCGATTACTATACGAACCGCGAGCTCAGCTGGCTTGATTTCAATGCGCGCGTGCTCGAGGAGGCCCGCAACGTCGACAATCCACTGCTCGAGCGCGCGAATTTCCTCGGCATCACGCAGAGCAACGTCGATGAATTCTTCATGGTGCGCGTGGCTTCGCTCTACAAGCTGGCCGCCGGCGGCGTGCAGTCCGTCGACAGCTCCGGCATGACCGCCTATGCCCAGATCCTGGCCGTATCGGAGCGCGAGCATGAGGCCGTAGCCGAGCGCTACAACATATACAACAAAGCCCTGCTGCCCGAGCTGGCCCGGCAGGATGTATTCATCCGCCGCATCAAGGACCTGAGCGACAAGCAGTATGATATCCTGCGCCGCTACTACGATGACGAGATCTATCCGGTGCTGACGCCGATGGCCGACGACTCGTCCCGCCCGTTCCCGTTCCTCAAAAACAACTCGCTGAACATCGCCGTCCAGCTCATCGATGACGACTCGCGCGACAAGAAGTTCGCCACGGTGCGCGTGCCGGACATATTCCCGCGCCTCATCCCACTGGCCGAGGAGGAGAATGCTTTCGTCCTGGCCGAGGATGTCATCCGTGAATTCCTCAACACCCTGTTCCACGGCTACTCGATCACGAGCGTGGCCGCCTACCGCGTGACCCGCGATATGGACCTCGATGTGGCCGAGCAGGATGCCCCGGACCTGCTGCGCGCCGTGCAGACACAGCTGCGCGCCCGCGAGCACGGCTCCGTCATGCGCCTCGAGGTCGAGGCCGGCATGGATGAGGAGCTCTGCAACCACCTCATCGAGCGTCTCGGCGTCGACGAGAACGCCATCTACCGCATCAACGGCCCTATAGACCTGACATTCCTCAAAAAGCTCTCGGGAGCCGTGTCCGACCATGACGATCTGCGCTACAAGCCGTTTGAAAGCTACAAGAATCCTGACCTCGTCATGGAGAACAACAATATATTCGAGCATATACGCGAAAAAGACTACCTCATGCAGCACCCCTACGACTCGTTCAGCTCGGTCGTGAACTTCATCCATCAGGCAGCCATAGATCCCGAGGTCCTCGCGATAAAGATGACGCTCTACCGCGTCTCCTCCGGCTCGCCCATCATCAAATACCTGGGCCAGGCAGCTCAGGCGGGCAAGCAGGTCACCGTCCTCGTCGAGGTCAAGGCCCGGTTCGATGAGCAGAACAATGTGCGCTGGTCGCGCCAGCTCGAGAAGATGGGCTGCCATGTCATATACGGTCTCGTCGGCCTCAAGACCCACTCGAAGATCGCGCTCGTCATCCGCCGCGACGAGGACGGCATCCGCCGCTACCTGCACCTCGGCACCGGCAACTACAACGATGTCACGGCCCATTTCTATACCGATATGGGGCTATTCACCTCGGACCGCGAGCTCGGCGTCGATGCCTCCAATCTGTTCAACATGCTCTCGGGCTTCTCGCGCCCGCCGTATTTCCACAAGCTACACATATCGCCGCACCGCATCCGCAAATTCATCTATGAGAAGATTGACGCAGAGATAGAGGCTGCGAATGCCGGACGTCCGGCTCTCATAAAGATGAAGATGAACTCGCTCTCCGACCCTGATGTCATCGCGAAGCTCTACGAAGCCTCAGCCGCCGGGGTGAAAATCCAGCTCATCGTGCGCGGCATCTGCTGCCTGCGTACCGGCATCCCGGAGGTCAGCGACAATATCGAGGTTCACTCCATCGTCGGCCGCTTCCTCGAGCACAGCCGCATCTATTATTTCTATCATGATGGCAACGAGGACATCTACCTGGCCTCGGCCGATATGATGACCCGCAACCTCGACCGCCGCGTCGAGCTGCTGTTCCCCATCGAGCAGGAGGACCTGCGTCATCGCACCATGCGCATATTCGAAATCATGTGGGCTGACAACGTTCAGACCCGATTGCTGGTGCATGACTGCTTCACTCACATAAACCGCCGCAACCAGGAACCCATCAACAGCCAGGAGCGCTTCATCGCCCAGGCTGCCCGGCAGATCGAGAAACAGAAAGAGGCTCGTCGTGCCGCCAAGGAGAATCCTGGTGTATTCACTCCCATGCAGCGCCATGAGGAGACATTTGAGGAAAAGAGGGATTCCTAAATGGAAAATTTCGTCGTCATCGACCTCGGCTCGAACTCCATCCGTCTGCGCATCACGCAGATCATGGATGGCAATTTCCTGCGGGTCACCCACCAGATGAAGGACTATGTGCGCCTATCGGAGAACATGGGCCCCGAAAGGACGCTCAAGGAGGAGCCGATGCGGCGCACCATCGAAGCCCTGAAGAAATTCAAGGGCATCATCGACGGGCTGCCCAATACGCGCATAAAGGCAATCGGCACGGCGGCTACGCGCCAGGCTAAGAATCAGAAAGAGTTCCTGAAGCGGATCAAGGATGAGGTCGGACTGGATCTCGAGGTCATATCCGGCGAGCGCGAAGCCTATCTCGACTATCTCGGCGTCGCTCATACGCTGCCGCTGCACAACTGCCTCGTGATGGATACAGGCGGTGCCAGCACGGAGCTCATCCTCGTCAAGGACGGCCAGCCCGTGAACCTCACGAGCCTGCCTTTCGGCTCCGTCACGATCTCCCAGCAGTTCCACCTCGAGGATGCCATATCGGCGGCAAACCTGTTCCAGGCGATGACCGTCGTCGAGAAATCGCTCTCGAACCTCGACTGGCTGCTCAATGCGCACAAGATACCGCTCGTATGCCTCGGCGGCTCGAACCGCACGCTCGCGAAGATCGCACGCAACCGCTGGATATCCGACTCGGATGAGGTGCCGGATATCCATGGCTTCTCACTGCCGGCGGATGACGCAACCGATATCATGACCGAGCTCGTCTCGAAAGACCGAGCCGGCCGCGATGCCATATCCGGCCTCACGAGCGACCGCTCCGATGTCATCGTCGGCGGACTCACGCCGCTCGTGCTCATACTGCGCATCTGCCACATCGGCGAGATCGTATTCTCGAACCACGGCCTGCGCGAGGGCTGCCTGTTCGAATATCTGGCCAAGCGCCAGGCCGAGCAGCCGACCGTGCTGAACATACCGAAGCCGCCAGCGCCGACCATCGTCACGCTCGACGACCTCGCCAGCGGCCGCGTCACCCCACCAATGGCCGCCGCCGTATCCGGAGCCATCACATCGCCCAAGGACAAGAAGGAAAAGAAGCACAAGAAAGATAAGAAGAAAAAGAAGAAGTAAAGGCACCATATTTCAAGCCTTCCCCTCAGGGGAAGGTGGACCGCCTAGCGGTGGTGGGCAGCTTCTAAAGAGCATCCCCCTCTGGGGGAGGAGGACCGCGCTAGCGGTGGTGGGGGTGGCGAGCCAGTAAATAGACTCGAGTGCTAAAGCATAAACGGCCCGCCTGTCGAAAAGCTTAAACCGCCGACCAATCAAATTGTTACCGTGACGCAATTCAGTAGCTCGCCACCCCTATCGCCTCGCTGCGCTCGGCACTTCCCCCAGTGGGGGCAGCTTGCATTACAAAGCCTTCTCCTCAGGAGAAGGTTTTTTCTTTACACAATTTGCTTGACATCTATATGTAATCTGTTATAATGTAAACAATATTAAACATGTATGTTTTCAGAAAGGAAAACAGAAAGAAGGTATTCCAATATGGCAGAAGAAAAACAATCTGTCGAGCAGGCCAAGGCCGAGGCTTTGAAGAAAACCGACCTCGGTGCCAGCCGCCGGCAAATGCTGCTCTGGTTCGGTGCCCTCATCGTCGGTGCCCTGCTGGGCTGGCTCGGACTGAAGCCGCTGAACGATCTGTTCAATTTCATCGCGACGGTGTTCACGCGCCTATTCCAGTTCGTCGCTATCCCGACCATCGCCCTGGCCGTCATCACCACACTATCATCCCTCGGTGCGAAGCAGGAGACGAAGCGCATATTCGCTCATGCGGTCGTCTATACGCTGCTCACCACGATATCTGCTGCGGCCATCGGACTCATCCTTTATCTCTGGATTGCCCCGGGCAATCTCCCGGCTGATGTCGTCGGCGCCGGTACGGCGGCCATCCCGACGGACAAGGTAGGCAACCTCTCCTACTATGACCATATCCTGTCCGTCATCCCGAACAACGTCCTGCAGCCGTTCCTGGCTGGCAATGTCCTGTCGGTAATGATCATCGCTGCATCGGTCGGTCTCGCGCTGGCCTTCATGCCGAAAACGGAGAACCGCGCGATCCTGCTGAAAGGCCTCTATGGCCTGCAGGAGCTGTTCTTCACCCTGATCCGTGCGATCCTCTGGATCCTGCCGGTCGGCATTCTCGCTTTCGCCGGCCAGCTCTCGGCCCAGATCGAGGCCGGCGTCATCGTCGGGGCGCTCGGCAAATATGTCGCTGTCGTGCTCGGCGGCAACTGCATCCAGTTCTTCATCGTGCTGCCGCTGTTCCTGCTCGTACGCGGCCTCAATCCCTGGCAGGTATTCAAGAAGATGTCGCCGGCCATCGCCGTGGCCCTGTTCACGAAGAGCTCGGCTGGTACGCTGCCGGTCACGCTAGCGGCCGCTGAGACGAACCTCAAGGTCAATAAGAAGGTTTCCCGCTTCGTCCTGCCGATATGCACGACGATCAACATGAACGGCTGCGCGGCCTTCATCCTCGTGACGTCGCTGTTCGTCATGCAGAATGCCGGCTTCGACCTCTCGCTCGGCAATATGATCATCTGGCTCTTCATCGCCGTGCTGGCCGCCATCGGCAATGCCGGCGTGCCGATGGGCTGCTATTTCCTGACACTCTCGCTCATGTCCTCCATCGGTGCCCCGATCGGCCTCATGGGCGTCATCCTGCCGATCTACACCATCATCGATATGATAGAGACGGCAGAGAATGTCTGGTCCGATTCCTCCGTCTGCGCCATGACCGACCACGATCTGCGCGGCACGCTAGACGACGAGGAAACCGAGCCAGCCACCAGCATCTCGTGACACTTCGGAGCCTTCCCCTCAGGGGAAGGCATAGCATGAAAAAGGAGCTGCTTTCGCAGCTCCCTTTTTTATACGATTTTTATCTCTCAGGCATTCTTGATGCGCTTCGCCATGGCGAATATGAACATGCACAACAGGAAGTACATGATGATGCCCAGGAATGTCGCTGTCGGCGAGTTGGACCAGGCTTTGGCGAACCAGTCGATGCCGGCGATGTGCAGCACGGCGCTGATGAGGCTGCCGATCGCGCCGCCGGCGACGAAGCCGGAGGCCACGGTATTGCCCTCGCTGAGGCGCTTGGCGCTCACCTTTTCATCATCGCTGCTGTGCGAGACGAAATACGAGATCAGGCCACCCACGAGCACCGGCGTATTGATGCCCATCGGCAGATAGGCACCAAGCGCGAAGGCGAGCGGCGGGACTTTCATCATCCAGAGCAGCACGGCGAAGAACGCGCCGGCCATATAGAGCGGCCACGGTGCCGCGCCGCCGTCCATCATCGGGCTGACGATGGCCGCCATGGCATTCGCCTGCGGCGCAGCCAGCGCGCCCTCGCCCGTATAGCCATAGGCGCTATCCATCAGGAACACCACGCCGACCGAGACAATGCTCGACAGTACGATGGACACGATCTGCCAGCGCTCCATCTTGCGCGGAGTAGCGCCGGTCAGATGCGCGACTTTCAGCTCGGACATGAAGTTGCCGGCGACTGCCAGCGTCGCACAGAGGAACGAAGCCATCATGAGGATGGCGATGATGCCGGCTTTGCCGCTCATGCCGACATTCAGCATAGCGACCGACGAGACGATGAGCATGAATATGGTCATGCCGGACACCGGCTCATTACCAGTAAAGGCGATGGAGCTGATACCCACGACGGAAAGCATGAGCGAGAACGCGATGACGAGGACGAAAGCCACGATGGTCTGCGCCAGGCTCTGCGACAGTGTCAGATGGAAGAAGATGCCGAACAGGATAGCGATGATGACGCTGCCGAAGAAGATCTGCGACATGGGCAGATCCTGCTGCGTGCGCAGCAGCTTGGCCTCAGCCAGCGGCGTGCGATGGAACAGGTCGGCCACAGCGCTCTTCGCCACGCGGATGACAACTCCGGACATCGAGAGCAGACCGATGATGCCCGACATGGCCAGCATGCCGATGCCGATATGGCGCACATACTGCGAGAAAACAGCATTCACTGGGGCATCCGCGAGCAGCATGGTCTGGCCACCCACCGTCATGACATGGTCGCCACCGAGATAGTAGGCCACCGGTATGCAGACGAGCCAGGAAAAGAACGAACCAGCGGCGATGATGGCCGCATAGCGCAGGCCGGTGAAATAGCCGATACCCAGCAGGGCCGCATCGTTGTCGAGGCTCAGCACGAGCTTGTATTTGTCCGCCAGGACCTGCCCCCAGTGGAACGTCGTCGTCGTCAGCAGCTCCTGCCACCAGCCCAGCGTATTCAGCACGAAATCATAGGCCATGGCGATCGCGCCGCTCAACAGCATCAGATGAGCTTTCGAGCCTTCGTTGGAGTTCAGGACCTCCGCAGCGGCACTGCCCGAAGGGAACGGATAGTAGCTGTCCATCTCCTCGCAGAAATAACGGCGGAAGACCGTCGCCAGGAACACGCCGAGCACGCCGCCGAGTATGATCGGCACGACCATCTCGACAAATGAGACATCTCGGATGCCGAGTATGTACAGTGCCGGCAGGATGAACATCGCTCCGCCGATGATATTCGTACCCGCACTGGCGATGGCCTGGATATGGACCGTCTCCGGAAAAGCATTGCGACGATGGAACAGCACGGCCATGCCCATAGCCAGGACCGAGACCGGTGCGAAAGCATCGACAGTCTGACCAATCTTCAGGCACAGATAGCCGACCGCCAACGCGAACAGGACTGCGAAGAACAGCCCCCAGAATACGACGTAGGAGTTGATCTCCTCGTAGTCCTTGTCCGGCGACATCCGCGGTTTGTACGGATGTCGCACATTACCTTCTTGTGACATTTAGCAGTAAAACCTCCAATAGCTTGCACGAACTCCCGCATTTGTCCGTGACGCATATAAATATAATGTATTTGTCCACGTCAGGTGGATAAACAACACCTATCTAGTGTAAAACTATTACGCTGCCATGTCAACCGAAAATTAAAAAAAGCCTTCCCCTGAGGGGAAGGTGGCTCACGGCGTAGCCGGGAGACGAAAGAGGTGTAGCCAGAGAAAATCGCTACGTAGAGTCTTTGCTCGAAGTATAGAGCCATGTTCCAACCCACCTCATCCACCGCTGACGCGGTCCCCCTTCTCCTGAGGAGAAGGCTATAAAGTACGAAGCCTTCCTCTAAGTGGAAGACTGGAAGGCTCCGCATTTTATTCCAATATCAGATGCTCGATACCCCAGGCGGCGCCGTCGGCGTCTACGTCTGGCACGGTGTAGCGCGCGATGGCCTTTACCTCGGGCTGGGCATTCCCCATGGCGACAGCTGTGCCTACGGTCTGCATCATCTCGATATCATTCAATCCGTCGCCGAAAGCTATGCTGTCCTGTACCGGTATCCCGAGATATTTCAGCGCGTGGAGTATCCCGCTCCCCTTCGTGACGTCCGCGGCATAGAGCTCCATGTTCTTTTTATGATAGGGATCCATGAGTCCGGTCAGCCCCGGCAGGGACAGCAGCTCGTGGAATGCGCCGCCGCCCTCCGCTTCGAAGGCAAAAAACTCCATCTTGCAGGTATCGACCTCCTCCGGTGCAAACGTGCGGACAAAACGGCCCACATCGATGCCGATGCCCTGATAGAACCGTGCCAGCCCTGTGAATTCCGGGCGCAGATAGACATGATGTGCGCCCTGCAGGATGTACTCGATCCCCTGTTGCTCGCAAAGCGCTATGATATCCCGCACCTGTGCCTCTGGCAGCGGCTGTTCGTAGATACACTTCCCATCGACGAATACGGCCGCGCCATTCATGAGCACGTAGCCATCGAATAATCCCTGCTCCGTAAGTTCCGGGTCGAGATAGTCGAGCGGCCGCCCGCTTGCGATGAATGTCCGGTGCCCTGCCTGCCGCAGTCGCAGGATTGCCTGCCGCGTCGGCTCCGTCATCTGCGGGCGTTGATTCATGATGTTGATGAGCGTCCCATCGATATCGAAAAATATGGCTTTCGTCGTCAAATAAAATCCTCCATCCCCTAGTTCCCCATCTTTTATAGAAATACAGCCTGCTTGCCCATGCAATAGGCACTCCAGCCGGCATGCCGCTCACTCCACATCGAGCCCGATATCGTTGCGGAGCTGGATAGCCTCAGCTATATGCGGCGCCGCTATATCCGGCGAGCCGGCCAGGTCGGCTATGGTGCGGGCTACCTTTATTATACGGTCATAGGACCGGGCCGACAACAACATTTTCTTAAAAGCAGCGGCCAACAGCTGCTGGGCCTGCGGCTTCAACGGACATTCCTGCTGGAGCACGGCATGGTTCATCTGTGCGTTGCAGAATATGCCGTATTTCTGCAGACGGCGCTGCTGGATTTTGCGTGCCGCCACGACGCGGGCCCGGATGACCGCTGACGGCTCTGCCCGGCGCTTCGAGGTCAGCTCCTCATATTTCACACGCGATACCCTGATATGGATATCAATGCGGTCGAGCAACGGTCCTGATATCTTGCGCGTGTAGCGCTTGATCTCGGTCGGCGTGCAGTTGCATTCGTGATCCGGGTCGCCCTGATAGCCGCACGGGCAGGGATTCCCTATCCCATATATAATGATACAATTTAACGATGAACCCCATTTGAACCCCCCCTCATACAGTATTTTTCCCCATAATTGTAAAAAAATGCTCCCATTACGATTATCATACATAATGGGAGCCTCTTTTATTCCACTAGCCTAATTCCAAACCATTCTCAAAACATAACATTCTTAGCCCCTTGATTGTCCCGCAAAGTGCTTATCCTGCCAGTCTACTTCCAATTCTTCTAAAGAAACCACGAATCTTCTTAACATCCCCGTCAAACTCTGTATCACTAGACACATCAATGGCATATGGATGGAGCCGCTTGTTTACCATCCCTACGTTTTCCCTGCTGATGTTGTCTGTAACAATCACGGACTTGTTAACCTTGGAAATGTCCTCAGCAATTTTGTGCCATTCCTCTGTTCCGACTGGCTTGCCAATGTTCAGTAATATCATTTCTGCCGGGTATTTATTCGCCAAATCAACAGAAAAGTCCTCTCCATATCTGAATCGCTTAATTACAGGGCATGAAATCTGTCTTGCATATTTTTCATCCTCATCCCCATCGAGTTCGACATATTCCAAGCCTACTTTAGCTACTAATTGATTTACGACAGTTAAGTCCTCGTTTTTAAATACTCCTACAGTCCTGGCGTCCGGGACTTGTTGAGCTAAAACCGTCGCTCTCCCCAATGATATGCAGTCACTATTATCTTTATCAAATACAAAAGTTATAAAAGCAGCGCCACATTCTTCAGCTGTTTTTGCCGTTAGCATATCTTTAACTCCTGTAACCATAGCCCTGATTTTCAACCTTATCCCCCCCTCTGTGGCTAATATTCGTCAATTCCCCCAAAAGTCCTTCACATACATACAATTTATATTTATGTACACATTTCGCCATTCTTCTAGCATTCTACCGAAATCTCTATACCGCCTACAAATGTAAAGACCACCTTCTGCTTCGTATACACAGTCAGGTACTCAACTATCCCAGCCCATAAGTTTTCATCGAACTCGAGAGCACCTATCCCCAGCTTACCAAACTTATCTATGAATATATCTATCTTAATTCCCAATGCTTCATGATTCTTTATTTCTTCTTCAATTTCATCTGACCTTGTCAGATTTTGCTCATATTTTCCATACATTTCTGTATATTTCCTGTTATACTCATCCTGATTCTGCACTACTTTGGCATTATCAGATATCATTGAACGCAGTTCGTTATCAAGACGTGTTATTTCATCATGCACCCTTTTTTGCTCATCTATCAAACCTGCTGTGTCAGCCTTCTGTCTAAGTATCTTCAAATTATGTATTACCTCAGCCTTATCTGTAATCATCAAATCCATTGCCTTCAGAAACCATCTCTTTATCTGTTCCTCAGTTACTACCGGCGTTGAACACCATTTGTCGTATCTATACTTATGGTTGCATCTATACACCTGCTTGCGATATTTATCATTTGAATGCCATACCTTTGCTCCATACCAGCCCCCGCACTCTCCACATTTAATTTTCGATGAGAATACGCTTACTCCACTATACCTTCTAGAAAAGCCTTCACGTTTCGCAAATTCTGCCTGTACAAGTGCAAAAATCTCAGGCTGGATAATCGGCTCATGGTGCCCTTCTATGTAATACTGAGGAAGTTCCCCCTCATTCTTTTTCCGCTTCTTCTGCAGGAAATCTATGGTGTACTCCTTTTGTAACAAAGCATCGCCTTTATACTTCACATTTTTGAGGATAGATATTATTGTGCTGGCATACCAACGTTTTCCCCCCAAGGCTGTCATGCGTCCCCTGCGCTCCAACTCCTGCTTAATGGCATAGCAGGATAATCCGGAAAGAAATAGTTTGTAGATGAGTCTTACCGTATTGGCTTCTTCCCTGTTAATTGCAAAATCTTTGTCGTATCCTAGAAAACGATCATGCTGTAAGATTACCTTGCCATCGGCAAATGCTTTACGTATCCCCCATGAGGTGTTTTCAGATATACTCCGACTTTCCTCCTGCGCCAGACTACTCATGATTGTTATGAGCAATTCTCCTTTACTGTCCAGAGTCCAAATATTTTCTTTTTCAAAATACACCTCAATGCCTTTATCCTTTAGTTTCCTAACTGCTGTTAGAGAATCAACTGTGTTGCGTGCGAACCTGCTTATGGATTTAGTCACAATAAGATTAATTTTTCCCGCCAATGCATCATCAATCATTCTATTGAATCCATCACGGCGTTTGGTGTTTGTCGCCGTTATGCCTTCATCCGAGTACATACCCACGAACTCCCAATCGTCATGACTGCTTATGTAGGACTTGTAGTAATCCATTTGTGCTTCATAGCTGGTCTGCTGATCTTCATGGGCGGTAGATACCCTTGCATATCCTGCCACCTTCCGTTTTACTCTGCCATGAACCGGGGTCATGGTAAACCTGTTCAATGTGGCAGGAATTTTGGTTACTCTCGCTGCCATATTTTCACCGTCCCATCTTTTAATTCGTATCGAAGCTTATCATCAAATACCTGCATCTTCCGCACCCTTTCTACAAATGCCGGCTCACCATCCGTCACTTCAAGGATGCTGGCTGTTGCCCGCCGCAGTTCATCATCCGTAAGAACCTTAAGGGTGCATTGGCTTTTAGGAGCCGGACACCCCCACCTTATTGCCTTCACGCAGGGTTTCCAGCTGAACCGTCTCAACGGGGTACCGCACTTCCCACAAAACAACCTGCCCTTGAATCCGTTGTTCATAAGGGTGCCACCGTACTTCCTGCCCACATTCTTGACCCTTCCATCATTCAGATAGAATTCAATGCGATCACCATAGACAACAATTTTTTCAACCAATCTGCAGAATTCATCATCAGTAACTTTACCTACTACCGATTCGGTTGCCGTTTCAAGTTCCATTTCTCTAAGAATATGCATATCGCAAACTGAAGTACCCTTTCTCTCTCTTGTATTACATACCCATTTTTTCGTAAATTCCGGGTGATTCCTGCTTACGCCTCGCCTACTGACCCCTGCACCACAATTACCGCATTTTATTTTGCCCGCGAACTTGGTATGCTGAGGATTTCGATTTGGCGCGGCCTCTGCTCTTTTTTGACGGATGATTACAGCCCGTTCGTAATCTTTGAACGAAACCAAAGGCTCAAACACATCTTCCACGGCATATCTCGGAAGTTCTCCCCGATTGAGTTTCCGAACATGATTTTCATTGTGGTAATGCTTTTGAAGAATCATCGTTCCTGTGTACGAGGGATTTGTTACGATATCCTTGATTGTACTAGCATCCAGAGGAACTCCGTTATTCCCTATTACCCCTCGCATTTTCAAATCCTTTGCAATAGCGTATCCTGACTCTCCTTCAATGTAGCGCTTGAAAATCTCCTTCACTATTTCTCCCTGCTCAGGTATGATACGATACTTCACCCCATCCCAATTATAGCCGAATGTTTGCTTATGGCCGTTCGGGATTCCTTTTTCGAATTTTTTTCTCAACGCCCACTTAATATTTGTGGATATGCTTTCGCTTTCAGCTTGAGCAAACGAGGCTAAGAGCGTTAGGAGCAATTCCCCATCTGCGGAGAATGTTGCTATCCCTTCACGCTCAAATCTGACTTCCACCCCGATATCCTTCAAATGACGGACGGTATTTAGACAATCTACGGTGTCTCTTGCGAAACGGCTTATGGACTTTACCAGCACAATGTCAATCTTGCCAGCATCACAGTCTGCCAAAAGTCTCTTGAATTCCCCCCTGCCTGCTATGCTGGTGCCTGTTATTCCTTCGTCAAAGTATACCCCCGCATACTCCCATTGGGGATTGCTTTGTATTTTCTTACTGTAGTAGCTAACCTGTGCTGACAGTGAATGTAGCATTTGCTCTGTCTCCATTGATATGCGGGCATACGCAGCCACCCTTTTCCTAGGTGGCAAACTTTGCTTATCTAGCATGATCTTCTTTATTGTAGCCATTTTCTGCACCTCCCTTTTGGTATCATATTCCCGTAAATCCCGCACTATAGCAAGTCAATATTTGAGAATACTTCTCCAATAATCGGTCTGTATTTTTCCTGCATTTTAACTTCAAAATCTCTATACTCATCCTCGGTAATCAAACCTTCTGCTATCATTTTTCGCGCCACTGACATAGTCATTTGGTACACAATTTCCCTGCGCCCCTCAGCTTCATTCACGATTGTCACCACCAAATCTATCCTTGATATAACACTCGTGAGAACAGTACTTACGTTTTTTATTCCCGTAAACAATAAACTGCTTACCACAATAAAAACATCTTAACTTATAGGTTGCTTTGCGTTTAACCATATTAAGATGGCCATTCCACCAATGATTACGACAATAATCAGAACAGAACTTTTTAGTTTTTCTCCCCGGTATTTGTTTAATACGTGCTCCACAATATTTACATCTATGATTATCATCAGGCTTAGATTGAGCAAGATTCCCGCCCAGCCCATTTCGCCTGCAATAGGTTTTGATTGTATTCTCGCTAATTCCCATCAGCTTCCCAATAACCTTATATCCTTCTCCTAACCTACGATGCTCCTCAATAAAAGTTTTTTGTTCTTCTGTCATGAAAATCACCTCTATAGTAGAGCCACGGCAGAAGCAAAACTTCGTGGTTTTGATAAAAAAAATGCCCACCGCAGTTCGACCTGCAGTGGGCAACATTCAATTACTTACTCTTCAGCTGTTTCATGACATCCGTCAATTTTTCCGGCACTGGCAACCCAATTCGAGCTGCATTCTCGATAATAGAAATTCCCTCGTTGGCACAGTAGAAGAAAATAACCGCCGTCCTAAGGACGCAACCACCACCAACCATATTAACATCCAGCACGTTGGCCACACCAACCAAGGCCATGATAAACACCTTCTGACAGATC
>CACXCN010000017.1 GCA_902766095.1 uncultured Selenomonas sp.
AAGAAATCAAATTTTTCCCTATCAAGCATTCCCGCGGAAAGTACTTTCGTTCAAGCGTAGCGCGTTTAAGTACTTTCAAGGGACCTATTAATGGGAAAAATTTCATTTTAGCCAAACCACAATAGCGGAATGGAGGAACCATACCTGCCGCGGTACTATATGCTCAGGCCCGACAATATGCTATTTCGTTACTACCCATTCTTTCATCGACTCACACATCGACGAGCGGTACGGTCAGGATGAACTTCGTTCCTTTGCCGAGATCGCTGTCTATGTCTATCTTTATCTGATGCTGCTCCGCGATCCATTGGGCGATGGACAGCCCGAGGCCGGTGCCGCTGATGCTCTTGCCCTTCGTGCGCGACGTATCGACGCGGTAGAAGCGCTCGAATATCTTCTCATGGTCTTTCTTCGCGATGCCGATGCCATCGTCCCCGAGCTCGAGGCGCATGGTCTTGCCATCGGGATTCAGCCGCGAGTCGACCCATATATGGCCGCCCTCGGGCGTGTATTTGCGGCTGTTATCGAGGAATACGCGCAGCATCTGCCGCATGGCGCTCTGATCCGCATATATCATGCCGTCATCATTGTGCCGCAGCTCGACCGTATGCGTCTTCGTGGCTACCTGCATCTTGCGCACGACATCATCCAGGAGCTCGCTGAGCTCGACATTCTCCTTGTGCAGGACCTGACGCTGCTGGTCCGCCCGGGCCAGGAACAGCAGTCGCTCGACGAGCTGCTGCATATCCTCGGCCTCCGAGCGGATGGAGGATATGCCCTCATCGAGGATGGCCTGGTCACTGCGCCCCCAGCGTGACAGCAGATCCGAATAGCCGAGTATGACGGTGATCGGTGTCCGCAGCTCATGTGAGGCATCTGACACGAAACGCTGCTGCTGCTGCAATCCGGCCTGCAGGCGATCCAGCATGTGGTTGAACGTATCCGCCAGCTCGGACAGCTCATCATGCACCGGCAGTACATCGATGCGGCGGTCCATGCGCTCGACCTCGATGCGGCGGGCTGTCGCCGTCAGGTCGCGAATCGGCTTCAGTATGCGATCGCTCACGAGATATCCGGCGAACAGCGCGAGCAGGAACCCCGATATCGTCATGATGAGCAATATGCGCTGCAACGTCGTCAGGAAATTCCGCTCAGCCGTAATCGTCTTGAAGAAATGCAGCTGGTAGATATCGCCATGATACTCCATCGACACCGTCGCATGGTAGATGGTTGAGTTGCCCAGTTCTGAGACGAGCAGTCCTTTCTTTGCCCAGAAAGGCTGTTCCCTCAGCGTATGGTCCTCGATCTCCTGTATCGACGGGAAATGGGCATCGTTCTCATAGACGATTCCCCCGGCCATATCAGTGATGCGGAGCACGACACCGGGCATCACCGGATCATCGCTCCACAGGATCTCCGCGACGGGACGCCCTGTCTTCATCGCCTCGGTCATGTGCTGGATCGACATCTCGAGCTCGACCTCGGCCTGATGCGAGAACGAGGAGTAGACGCCAATGCTCGTGCAGATGCTTACGACCAGCAATACGAGCAGCAGCATGACGGCATAGAGACAGGTCAGCTTCGTCGATATGCGCACATAGCCGAGCGATCGCAGCCGGCGGTGCATCCGTCGTCGGAGCTGTGCCCGCCAGCCGCAAAAGCGGTCGGCAGACTCCTCGGGATTAGTCGACTTCCTTGACTGCATAGCCTACGCCTCGCACCGTGAAGATGAACTTGTGATTGAACTTCTCATCTATCTTGGCACGCAGGTAGCGGATGTAGACGTCGACGACATTCGTATCGCCGGTATAGTCGTAGCCCCAGACCTCCTGGAGGATCTGCTCACGCGTGAGCACATTGCGCTTGTTGCGCATGAGGTACTCGAGCAGCATATACTCCTTCTTCGTGAGCTGGACCTCTTTGCCATAGGCCGTGACCTCGTAGCGGCTCGGATACATGACGAGCTCGCCCACCTGCAGGCGCTCACCCGAACCGGACTCATCCACTTTCTTCGGCTCGTGCTTGCGCAGCGCATTGCGGATGCGGGCCATAAGCTCCTGGATGTTGAACGGCTTCGTCACATAGTCGTCGGCACCGATGTCGAGACCATTGACTTTATCCTGGATATCATCCTTCGCCGTGAGCATGATAATCGGCACATCCGATACCTCGCGCACGCGCTTGCATATCGTGATGCCATCGAGGTCCGGCAGCATAATGTCGAGCAGCACGAGGTCGAAATCCTCCTGCATGAGCTTCTCATAGGCGCGCTCGCCATTCTCCTCCGTCTGTGTCACGTAGCCCTCATGTTCCAACTCGATCTGCAGGAACCGGGCAATGCGGCGTTCATCCTCTACAATGAAAATCTTCTGCGACTGAGCCATCTCTATCCCTCCAAAACCTTGATCAAAAAAAGATCATTCACATCCAACATCGGACAAAATATACAAAATAGCACACGCCAGAAAATATTCCAGCGTATGCTACTACTATATACCGATATTTCCCGCTTGGAAAGCCTTCATAGTCATTTTTAACTGAAGTTTTATCGGCAGTTATGGCTTTACTCATTCCCAGCCGCATTGCGGCCGGCAGCCTTGGCCATGAAGCGATCGACAGCTACGGCAAAGCGCACGTGCGTGCCCTTGCCGATCTCGCCGGCCTCATCGTAGGCCCGCACGGCAAAGACGATTTTGCGCCCCTCGACCGCCGTGACCTCGGCCTCCGCCCGCACGGACATACCTACGGGCGTGGGAGCCTCATGCATGAGCTCCATCGAGCCCCCGACCGTCGTCCAGCCATCCGGCAGCAGCGGCTCCAGGAGCTCGGCCGCCGCCTGCTCCATGAGGCAGGACAGCGCCGGCGTCCCATACACCGGAAGCGTGCCGCTGCCAAGATGCGCCGCCGTATTCTCATCCGTCACCCGGTCCGTCACCGTATTTTTGAGACCAACCTTCACATTCGTTAGTTCCATATCCTGTATGCCTCCCTTTACTGCTTTGCATTTGGTAATATCAGCAATAATACCTGACCTCACCAAATCTTTCTTCCCAGCACTCCACGATATAATCTACTCTAAGCTCTATCATACGCATAATGTTGTTCAATATTTTATTGGGAATCTGCGATTTATTATGGCATTTCAGGCATTTCCCTGCGCTTGTTATCCATATCTTTGTCGCACTTCTTGTAGGCCTACCTTCAGATACGTGCACATGTACTGGTTCGGCAGGTTTCCCTTCGTCAGACCAAAAATATATCCAATAGCTGCCAATCTTAAACAGCTGTGGCATTATTGAACCCTCCCTCTTGAGAGAACTCAATGATTAAATGAGCTGCTTTGCGAATGAAGTTTTTGTATTTTTCTACTTCCTCATCTGTATATCCCTTTACATCCTCAATCTGATAATCAGGTAGATAACACACCATGCTGTGAAAGCAGTCCTTGGCATCGGGCGTTTCTACATAAACCTTTACCCGACCATCCGGTTGCATTTCGGTATGCGTTATCTCCGTGTCATCCTCTAATGTCATAAATGGATAAATCAATGATCTCACCTCTTTACCTGCTGATCATCGTACAGCTCGCGAAACAAGTTTATCAGATGCTGGCTCGAGGACGAGAGCGTCCGGTTCTTCAGCCAGGCGATGACCGTATGCGTACTCATCGATGGATTCGTCAGGCGCTTGTAGATGAGGTCGCCGTCCGTCAGCAGCGTCCGCGACGATATCGGCAGCAGGGCCATGCCCATGCCCATCTTCGCCAGCAGCAGATCCTGCACGATGCTGTCGCTCACGCATAGGATGTCCGGCTCGAAGCCGGCCTTGCGGCAATTGCTCATGAACAACGACTGCCAGCGCAGCGGCACGAGCATCGGGACGCCCTGCAGCTCCTTCAGCTCGATTTCCTCCGGCGAGGCGCCATGCTCATGCTGGCGGTTCATGATGACCACGAGCGGCTCATTCGGCAGTACGATGGACTCGTAGACCTTCGGATCCACCTGGGTGCGCGTGATGCCGATCTCGATGAGATGGCTGTCGAGGAGCTCGAGGATGCGCGCGCCCTCGCCCTCCCAGATCTGGTACGTCACGCGGGGGTAGCGCCGGTGGAACTCCGTGATGAGCTCTGGCAACAGCAACGCGCCGGAGGTCGTGATGGTGCCGAGCCGGATGGAGCCCGCTACGCCCGTGCCGATCTCCGTGATCTCCCGCACCGTGCCATCCACCATGCCGAGTATGTGCTCCACCCGCGAGCAAAGCACCCGCCCGGCCTCGGTCAGCCGGATGCGGCGGCTGCCACGCTCGAACAGCTGCACCCCGAGGCTCGTCTCGAGCCGCTTCATCTGCCGAGACAAGGCTGGCTGCGCCACCCCCAGCCGCTGGGCTGCGTGGCTGATATTGCCCTCCTCCACGATGGCATAAAAAGCCCGCATATCCTTTATTTCCATAACGCCTACGACCCTTCCCGTACCACATTGCTATACAATATATTCATAGAATCTATTTTCCCAAATTATAGTTATTATTATACGTTTTTGCCGTCAAAAAGGCAACCGGAACCGAAGTCTCCCTGTACGGCCTGCGGCCGTCAGCTGCCGTCGCATCTTGCGTGGCTGGCGGCTTTATTGTATACTGAAGCTATATGGCCGTATCCCGGCAACTCCTTCTATTCCTGCCGGATACGACGCTTCGAGACGATACGAAAACTTCTTGTGTAGCTATGATATGGAGGCATTATCTTGACCAAAAGAGTCCGTACCCGTTTTGCTCCGAGCCCTACGGGTTATATGCATATCGGCAATCTGCGCACTGCGCTCTACGCCTATCTGTTCGCGAAATCCCAGCATGGCGATTTCATCCTGCGCATCGAGGACACCGACCAGGCGCGCTATGTCGCTGATGCCGTGGATTTCATAAAGAATACGCTCGCTGCTGCCAACATCGTCCCCGATGAGGGACCGGGCTTCGGCGGCGACTACGCTCCGTACGTCCAGAGCGAGCGCAAAGCCATATACAAGGAATACGCCGAAAAGCTCGTCGAACTCGGCCATGCCTATTACTGCTTCTGCGATCCGGACGAGAATCACTCGACCGGCGAATTCGGCGGCTATGACCGCACCTGCCGCGACCTGCCGCAGGAGGTCATTGACGAGCACCTGAAAAACGGCGATCCCTACGTCATCCGCCAGAAGATGCCGCTCAGCGGTGAAACGACCTATTTCGATGTGCTGCACGGCAATATCACGATAAAGAACGAGGAGCTCGAGGATCAGGTCCTGCTGAAGCGCGATGGCATGCCTACCTATAACTTCGCGAACGTCATCGACGACCATCTCATGGGCATCACCCATATCATCCGCGGCGCAGAATTCATCACGTCGACGCCGAAACATGTCCTGCTCTATCAGGGCTATGGCTGGGAGCTGCCGGTATTCATCCACCTCGCCCCCGTCATGGGCAAGAACGAGGACGGCTCCGTCTCGAAGCTCTCGAAGCGCCACGGTGCCACCTCGTTCAACGATCTCGTCGAGATGGGCTACCTGCCGCAGGCCATCACGAACTATGTCGCCCTGCTCGGCTGGAACCCGAAGACCACGAATCAGGAAATATTCACGATGGACGAGCTCATCGAGCATTTCTCGCTCGACGGACTCTCGAAGTCCCCGGCCGTATTCGACTACGACAAGCTCGGCTGGATCAACGGCGAATATTTCAAGGCCATGGCCGATGACGAGTTCGCAACGCTCGCCCGCCCCTACGCCGGTGACCTGCCGGACAACCTGGCGCAAACGTGGCCGAAGCTCGCGGCCCTGCTCAAGACGCGCCTCACGCGTCTCGGCGAAGTCCGCGACAACATCGCTTTCCTCATCGACCAGCCGGAATTCGACGCCGACCTCTACGTCAACAAGCGCAACAAGGTCACGCCGGAAAAGGCCAAGGAGCTCCTGCCGGACCTCATCGCCCTGCTCGAAGCCCAGAGCGACTGGACGAACGATGCGCTCTATGCGGCCCTGCAGGAGGCCATCGACGCCCGCGGGCTCAAGAAGGGCCTCGTCATGTGGGTGCTGCGCATCGCCGTGGCCGGTCAGAAAGTCACCCCGGGCGGCGCAACCGAGTTGCTCGAAATCCTGGGCCGCGAAAAATCTTTGCTCCGACTCAAAAAAAGTCTTGACAAACTCGAAAATATGTAATAGAATTCTTTTTGTCAGCTTGAAAGCCGGTTCCTCAAACGGAGGACAACGAAAATGAGGCTTTCACATGTGGCGCCTTCGTCAAGTGGTTAAGACACCGCCCTCTCACGGCGGGTTCATGAGTTCGAATCTCATAGGCGTCACCAGATTGGCGCCTTCGTCAAGCGGTTAAGACACCGCCCTCTCACGGCGGGTTCATGAGTTCGAATCTCATAGGCGTCACCAGCATATCCAGCCAGAACCTGCGGGTTCTGGCTTTTTTGTTTGTCATTCCTGAAAGGAGTCCCGTCTATGCTTCTGCTATCCATGCTCCTGCTCGGCTGCGTCATCGGCTTCGTCGGCGCGGGCGGTGCCGGCGTCACCATCGCCCTGCTCGTCGTCGGCTTCGGCGTCCCGATCCACACCGCCCTCGCCGTAGCGCTCTCCGCTATGGTATTCACGATGCTGTCAGGCACGCTATCCCATTTCCGCGAGCATGAGGTCATCGTAAAGACCGGTGCCATCATCGGCCTCGGCGGCATCATCGGCGCCATCATCGGTGCGAACACCTCGAACATCATGCCGCCCGCGATGCTGCGCACCGCCACGGCACTCATGCTCGCCCTCTCGGCGCTGACGCTCTATACGAAGCTGTATCAGGACAAATGGCTCGACCGCCACATGCACATCCGCAAGGAACTGCTGACGGGGCGCAAGCTCTGGATATACGGCATCATCGCCGGCATCATCAACGGCTTCCTGTCTGGTGCTTTTGGCATCGGTGCTGCCGCCTTCATCCAGGCCAGCCTGCTCATGGTATTCGGCGTGCCCCTGCTGAAAGCCATCGGCACCTGCATGCTCATCGTGCTGCCCATATCCGCCGCCGGCGGCCTCGGCTACCTCGTGAACGGCCACCTCGACTACGCCATATTCCTGCAGACCGTCGCCGGCCTCATGATCGGGTCCTGGATCGGCGCGAAATTCACCCACCTGGCCCCGCTGAAGCTCTTGAAGGCCGCCACCGTAGCCCTGCCGACCAGCGGCGCCCTGCTGATGCTGCTGCGGTGACGAAAAAAAATATAGCACAAAAAAAAGTTACGTGCTATAATAGACATAGAAAAGGCCACCGATAGACGGTTAGCACCTCGCTCGATGGTTGACTGTTTGATGAAAAAGTAACCGTCAAGTTTGGGCGCTCGGGCGGTTATTTTTGTTTAGCGATGATCAGAATCATCAACAGCAGAAAAAGCTGCAATGTCGTCTCATGCATTTGCAACACCTCGCTTCAGGTTTATTTCGACCTTTCTGCGAGGAGCTAACCGCCTACCGTATCTAGTGGCCTTCCAATAGTATATCACAGATTAACATAAAATAAAAGCCGCTGAACTCCATCCTATCAGATGGTCGTTCAGCGGCTTTTATTTGTCGTTATGTTGCCAGCTCTCATGCCTGCATATCCAGATTGCTGGAACGCAGATTGGCCAGAGTCGCGTTGTGCGTGTAGGACTGCTTCTCCTCGAACTGCTCGAAGGTATGCGTAACGTCCTGCATATTGGCCGCTGTAGCCTGTTCGCCGTCGCGAGCGGCCTGCTCATTCGACTGGATGAAGACCGACGAGCCGATCTTCGTCTCCGAACCGAAATTCGATACACGCGAATAGTCGCCCGCCCGCTGGGAAATCGCATGCGTCTGCTCATACCCTTTCTGCACGGTTTCATTAGCGATGGTATTCAATCCCAACTTTCCTATCAGCATGTCCGTTGCCCCTTTCTGTCCGTAGAAAACCTTACATCTATATTTGAATTATATCGCCTAATTGTCGGAATTGCAAGTAGCAACAAATGGCAACCCCAATCAATGTCTGTCATGAAGCAAAGCATAGAGCGCGCCGAGCTGTCCGGCCTGATTGCCGAGTCCGGCAAATGCCAGCCGGGTCCCAGCCCGCATCGCCGGAGCGACGCGCTCCGCCAGCCGCTGCGTGAGGCGGGGCCTGATATAGGCCTCGCGGGCCATGATGCCGCCGCCAAGCACGATGAGCTCCGGGTTCACGATACAGCAAACCAGCGCCAGAGCCTGCGCCAGATAGTCCAGCATCTCAGCAATAGCCGCTGCCGCCACAGCATCACCGGCGGCGGCCTCAGCGAATATCTGCCGCCCGCTGAGCGTCCCCGCATCCACATGACGGGCCGCCGCCACACTCTGCAGCAGTCCGCTGACCGAGGCACGTGTCTCCAGTGTGCCAGTCCCGTCGGGCAGTGGTATCTGGCCGATCTCACCCGCACTGCCGCCGGCACCATGCCAGACCCGGCCGTGACGGAGCAGCGCTCCGCCGAGCCCCGTGCCCACCGTAAGCATGAATACCGACGCTGCCCCGCGAGCCGCTCCGAGCCAGTACTCGCCAAGTGCAGCCGCGTTCACATCATTCTCGATGTAGAGCGGCAGGTCTCCGAGCTGGCACTGTTCGCGTATGCACTGGGCGAGCGCCATCCCCGTATAGCCGGGGAAACTGCTCTCTCCGGCGAATATGACGCGCCCCTGTGCGCCAGGTTCTACGATGCCGGCCGTATCGATAGCGACACCACCAAGCTCCTTGCCCAGACGGGCCTCATAGTCCCTGACGATATCGCAGACAGCCGCCACTAGTTTCTCCGCGCCCTGCCGGGCCGGTGAAGCGGTCTCGCCCTGCTGCACGAATCTGCCCTGCGCCGTCGCGATTCCGTGCTTGATCGCCGTGCCGCCGATATCTATGGTTATGTATTTCATTGCCAGCCTCCTGAGTCCGTCATCGTTGCCAGCCATCGGATCACGCGCCAGCTGCAGGCCGCCCGCCATGATGGCGCCAGCCCTTGTCCGTCGCGACATAGCGGCCCATAGCCTTTATGCGGCCGCCCATGCACGCCCGGCAGTCCGCCGGCGTATCCGCTACGCAGATCTTGCCCGGATACAGCGCGTATTTGCGCCGGTAGTCACCCTCGGTCACATTCGGCATGACGACATTCGCGCCTGAGCTCAGGATGATCTCCCGGCCGCCCGCCTGCATCGTCTCCATCGCCGTCGTCGCCGGGATATTCGCCTCTGGCAGCAGCAGCCGCAGCAGCGACACCATGCGCCGCGTCAGATGCCAGTCACCGGGTGAAGCCTTCCCGAGCGGCGTGTCGCCATTCGGGATGAGCGGTCCGATGCCGAGCATATCGGCGTCGATCTCCTGATACCACAGGATATCGCGCGCGAGCATCGCGAGCGTCTGCCCCGGCAGCCCGATGAGCGTCCCCGTGCCGACCTCGTAGCCGAGCTCCTTCAGGTCGCGCAGACAGCGCCGACGGTTCTCCCAGCTCATGCCGGGGTCATAGCGCTCGTAGAGCTCGGCGTCCGTCGTCTCGATGCGCAGCAGATAGCGGTCAGCGCCCGCCGCCCGGAACGCCGCGTATTCCTCGCGGCTCCGTTCGCCGATGGACAGGGTGATTGCGAGGTCCAGAGTCTTTATACGGCGCAGGATATCCTCGAGCACCGGCACCGTGAACTGCATATCCTCGCCGGACTGCAGCACGACCGTGCGATAGCCATAGCCTCGTGCCCGCCGCGCCAGCTCCACGATCTCATCGGCACCGAGGCGATAGCGCTCGAGCCGGCCATTGCTGTGCCGCAGACCGCAGTAGCAGCAATTATTGCGGCAGATATTCGAGAACTCGATGAGCCCGCGCAGATGCACCCCATCGCCGACATAATCATGCCGCACGCGGTCAGCCGCAGCCGCCAGCTCCTCCTCACATTCAGGCGCGCCAAGCAGCGTCACGAGTTCCTGCTCCGTGAGCTCGTGACGCTGCTCAGCTTTCTCTATCAAAGCCGTATATTCAGACATAATACCACCATCAGTAAGGCACATCCGTGCCGTGCTTTTCAGCCTCGCTTATCACCCACTGGGCCCGCTGCTCCATATCCTCGGGATGCTGCGCCGCATAGTCCAGTATCGCTTTATAGAAAATCCGCTCCGGGTCGCGCTCGGACCGCTGCTCGTAGTCGTCCTTCTCGGTATTGAAGCTCTGGGATATCGTGCCCCACTGGTCATCGAGATCGTCGTGCTCGAGCACCTCGACCTCGTGCTTCCTGAGGTCGAACCGCAGATACTCCGCCGCACAGGAAAGCCGGTTGTAGCCATCGAGCGGCTGATGGCGCCAGCGGCGCTTCGTGACGATGTCCCGGATCTGCACATCGTCGTAGACACGCAACGTCGGCACAATCAGGATGTTCTTGTCCACCTTCTTGTTCGTCACGCCATAGCGCATCTGCTGCTTGTTGAAAAAATAGTCCTGGCGGGCGCTCGACTGCACCCATTTATAGATATCCTCCGGCACCTTTACCGATTCAGCGCCAGCAGCCACCGGCATCAGTCCCCAGAGACCGAACACCGCACCGGCTAAAAGGCAGCCAGCCAGCCAGCGGCGGCCTGTCCGAGCTATATGCAATATAATCACTCCACAAAGAAATCTTCCTGCCCAGATACCGCCCTGCCGGCAGCATCCGCATGCCTACCATACCTATATACTAACACAACGAGCTGAAAACATGCTGAACCTGCGCTCTGTCTGCCAGCAGTGTCGCTTACTCTATCTTGCTGTCCGGTATAGTATCGATCTCGTATGGAGTCTCCTGATAGACATAGTAGTTCAGCCAGTTCGCGAAAAGCAGATGGGCCACGCTGCGCCAGCGCACGACCGGCTGCTGCGTCGGGTCATCATCAGGATAATAGTTCTGCGGAATCTTCGGATTCAGGCCCGCTTTCTTATCGCGCTCGTACTCATCGCGCAGCGTCAGCGGATCGTACTCGGCATGACCGGTGATGAAGAACTGGCGCCGCTTCAGGTTCGCGATGGCGTAGACACCGGCATCGCCCTCTGCCTCGGCCAGTATCGTCAGCTGCGGCACCTTCAGGATGTCCTCCTTGTGCTCCTCCGTATGACGCGAATGCGGCACATAGAACTCATCATCGAAGCCGCGGAACAACATCTCATGCTCGACGCAGAGATGATGCTTGTAGACGCCGAATATCTTCTCCGGCACCTGGTACTTCGGGATGCCATAGTGATAGTAGAGTCCGGCCTGAGCGCCCCAGCAGACATGGAACGTCGAGTAGACATGCGTCTTCGACCACTCCATGATCTCCGCGACCTCATCCCAGTACGCGACCTCCTCGAAGTCCATATTCTCGACCGGCGCGCCCGTGATGATCATGCCATCGTAGTTGCGATAGCGCACGTCGTCAAATGTGCCGTAGAACTCCGACAGGTACTGCTGCGGCGTATGCGACGGCGTCCATGATTTCGTATAGATGAAATCGACCTCGACCTGCAGCGGCGTATTACTGAGCAGCCGCAGGAACTGCGTCTCAGTCACATACTTGATCGGCATCAGATTCAGAATCAATATATGAAGCGGACGGATATCCTGACGATAAGCCCGGTCCGCATCCATGACGAATATATTCTCATTCTCCAGTACCTGGGCTGCAGGCAGGTTGCTGGGTATCTTGATCGGCATAAGGCCACTTCCTTTTCCCTTGGCAAATGACAAAAGTGCCGCCGACAGCGACACGGTGATGTCTTCTGTACACACACGATTTAATTATAACGCCAATGCCCATATTTTGCCAGCAGGAAAATGAATAACGCATCCCCCAGTGGGGGCAGCCTGGCTTTACTACGAACATACGGAAAAGAGCACTCACTGATTATCAGCAAGTGCTCTTATGCATGTTCAGAAATCCGAAGCAGGCGGTGCTGGCTCGGTGGCTTGATCGGTGCCTATACGGCCTCTCACCAGTCTGCGCAGCTGGAAGCGTACTTCGGTATCGGCTTTTTCTCCGGAGTCCGGTCGAGCAGCCACGGGAAATTGTCTTTCAGATAGCGTCCGACCTTCTCTCCGATGAGCTTCTTGCCCATGTAGTCGGGGTGGAGGCCGTCGGTCGTGTAGTCCGAGCGCAGCCACCCCTGGTCATCGGTCAGAGCCGAGGCCGTATCTATATGGTAGCGCTGGACCATGATCCAGTTATTGATATAGGCGCGATGAGCCTGCCAGTCCGAGGGCGGTGTCTCGATATCGGCGCTCTGCGCGATATAGGCCGGATTGATCGGCGTGACCGTCAGGAACACCGGCACGATGCCATAGGTCAGGCATTTGTCGCGTATGGCGATGAGATTCTGCACGGTCTGCGATCCCATCGTCCCGCCCCGGTAGTCATTCACGCCACCCATGATGACGAGGACACTCGGCGAGAATGGCAGCACATCCGTCTCGAAACGGTTCAGCATGGCCTGCGTCGTGTCGCCGCTGAAGCCGATGTTCTTCACCGGGACCTCGGAGTATGTCTCCCAATCGTATATGAGCGATGCTCCTGATACCGACATTGCCCCGCCACCATGTGTGATGCTGTCGCCCAGAGCGGCGAACGGGCAGGGAGCCTTGACCTCGAACTCTACTTTGCGCGACCAGTCCGACAGCGGCTCACCATCAGCCGTCACGGCCCGCACCCGCCAGAAATAGCGTCCTGGCACCGTGTAGCCGCCATTCTCGTAGACCATGTACTCATCGGCTGACAGCGTGCGGATGAGGTCGTCGCGCAGCATCTTGCGGCGGAATACCTGTACCTCGTGGTGCCAAGCGCCCTGCTGCGGAATCCAGGCAAATACCGGATACGTCATCATATAGTCCATCTTGTCGAACTCGGTATTCGGCTCTGGTGCCGTCATATTGAAGCGGCCTGCCGATACCGGCTGCGGAGCCGAGAACTTGCCGAGCGCATGACCGTACCGGTCCAGCGCACAGACCTGCCAATAGAAATTGCGGGCAGCCGCACCGAACCGGGCCAGCGGCACATCGCAGCCATTCGTATTCACATTGTCCATCGTGTAGACGAGGTTATCCGGCTCATGGCTCGGGCTGTCGGTGCGCAGCAGCACGACCTGATACTGCACAGCCCCGGCCACATGGGGCCAGGTCAGCAGAACATCCTTCACCGGTGACTCAGACGCCGCAGCCTCAGCCGTATCCGTCGCCGATTCCGCCGTGCGGATCACCTGACCGCGCTGCGGAATCTGCCGGGTACTAGCAGTCGCCTGTACGGCGGCCCCCGTCGTGCGCTCCCCGCCCGCAGGCGGAGCCGCCTGCACGGACGCGCTCCCTGTCAAACAAGCCGCCAGCAGCAGCGCCAGCCCCGCCTGCTTTATATTGATATGTAGCAAATGTTCAAGCGAAAAAATGACGTATCCTTCCCATCTGTCAACGAACGAAATACCCGGCTGCCATCCACTAGGGACAACACTCTAAATTATAGCAGTTTCGGAGGGACATGGAAAGTTCTTCTTGGGAAATTTCTCCCATCGGCAGGAAGTCGCCGTTTTTTGGCTAATTTAATAGGTAGTAATAGCAGTCAATAGGAGGGATTGAATATGCAGAGTTTTGATTTTCAATGTCCGACCGAGGTCGTATTCGGCCGCCATGCTGAGGATAGCATCGCGCAGAAACTGCGCGCCTATGGCGCGACCAAGGTCTTCATCGTCTACGGCGGCGGCTCCGTCGTCAGGAGCGGCCTGCTCGCCCATATCGAGCGCCTGCTGACCGAGGGCGGCCTGGCCTTCGAGGTGCGCGGCGGCGTCCAGCCGAATCCGCGCGTCGGGCTCGTGCGCAAGTGCATCCTGGAGGCTGTCGCCTGCGGGGCTGATTTCGTGCTCGGCATCGGCGGCGGCTCCGTCATCGACTCTGCCAAGGCCATCGCCCACGGCGCGGCCAACCCTGATGTCGATATCTGGGATTTCTGGACGGGAGCCGTAAAACTCGAGAAAACCCTGCCGATCGCCACGGTGCTGACCCTCGCCGCCGCTGGCAGTGAGACGAGCGACTCGGCCGTGCTGACGAACGAAGACACCGGCAAGAAACAGGGCCTGAACACCCAGCTCAACCGTCCGACCATCTCCTTTCTGAATCCGGAACTCGCCATGACCGCTCCGCTCCATCAGATCATCTGTGGTCTCTGCGATATATACATGCACACATTGGAGCGTTATTTCACTGATGTAAAGGAGCCCAATCTGTTCACGGACCGCGTCGCCGAGTCGCTGCTGCGCACGCTCATCGAGGTCGCTCCGGTCATCACGGCGGATCCGCACAACTACGATGCCATGAGTGAAATCATGTGGTGCGGCAGCGTATCGCACTGCAATTTCACAGAGCTCGGCCGGCATAAGGATTTCTCCGTTCATCGTCTGGGGCATGAGCTCAGCGGCCGCTTCGACGTCACGCACGGCGAGTCGCTGACCGCGCTCTGGGGCTCATGGGCCAGCTACATGTACAAGAACGATGTGGAGCGCTTCGCGCACTATGCCGAGGCGGTCTGGGATGTCACCGCTGGTACGCCCGAGGAGCGGGCTCAGGCCGGCATAAAGAAGACCGTCGAATTCTTCCGCTCGCTTCATATGCCGACCTGCTTCAGCGAGCTGTCCATCGGCGTGCAGCCCGCTCACGTCATCGACGAGCTCGCCGATATGCTCACGGCCGGCGATACGAAGAAAATCGGCTGTTTCCACCCGCTCGACAAGGCCACGGCCATCGAGATATACGATCTGGCCAACCACTAATCCGCTTGGATTTCTGCATATAGAACGGCTGAGGTCCCGCCCTGCGCGGCAGTACCTCAGCCGTTTTTTATCAGCTATGACTATTCTCTCTGCGCTCAGATGTCCGCACGCCAGAGGCCGTGCAGATTGCAGTAGGCATAGGCGGCCACTGCCTCATCACCAGCCGCCAGTGCGAACTCAGCGACCGGCTTGTCGCCCGGCTGCAAATGTATCATCTGCGCACCTTTTTTCGTCTGCAGGTGAATCCACTCGATATAGTGGCTATCCTGCATCGGATGCTCGACGCTGCCGACGACGACCTTGATCCTGTCTCCATCTGCCGTCACCACCGGCACATGCTTCTCCTGCGCCGCATCCGTCGTATTCGGGATAATCTCCTCCATCGGCTGTTCGCAGCAAGCCAGCGGACCTCCGCCCTCAGTGATCAATCCCACCATATTGCCGCATTTCCGGCAAATAAAGAACCGTTTCGCCATATGAATCCCTCCTGCTAAAATCATCTACTGCTTTTATTCTAGCTTATGTCACGCTGTTTTACAAGTAATTTCCGCAAAATAGCGGCGCTGTAATATCCTGCTTTAGCAGCAAAATGTCCATAGGGGGGTGCTTCGCGTAATGTGACGCGAAGCGCCCCCTATTTCACGCATCTGGCAGGACGCCGGTGCCGTCGAAATCCGGGACGTACTCCTCGGAGGCGGCGCGGCGCTCCTGGACGTAGCAATGCGTCATCCCCAACTCGCGGGCATGGTCGACGACGGACTCATACTCGAACGTCGTGAGCCGCCGGCCGAGCGGCGGGTGATCAGCCGCATGATACATGGGAGTATACTGACTCATGAGACTCACCTGGATGCTGTCACCGAAATGCTCCCAGATCCAGTCGAGCAGCCGCATACTCTCATGCCGATGTCCGGGCAGCACCATGTGGCGCACGATGACGCCATGCCGCAAGCGGCCATCCGGGTCAAAGTCGAGCGGGCCGGCAATCTCGACCATGCGCTTGAGCGCTTCAGCTGCCATCGGGAAATAGTCTGGTGCCGCAGAGTATTCGCGCGCCGATTCCTCGTCGCCGTATTTCAGATCCGGCAGGAATATATCGACATACCCGCGCATGGCCTCGATGGTCTCCGCCGTCTCATAACCGGACGAATTGTAGACGACTGGCAGCGCGAAGCCCCGGGCCCGTGCCATGTCCAGCGCGTGCAGGATCTGCGGCACATAGTGCGTCGGCGTCACGAGGTCGAGAGTGGCGGCCCCGCGCGACTGCTGCTCGAGGAATATCTCTGCCAGCCGCTCATCCGAGACCTCCTGTCCCTGTCCGCCGTGGCTGATCTCATGATTCTGACAGAAGCAGCAGCGCAGGTTGCAGAAAGAGAAAAATACCGTCCCCGCGCCGTGTTCACCCACGAGACATGGCTCCTCCCACTGGTGCAGGCTCACAAGCGCTATGCGTGTACGCATCCCAGCCCCGCAGAAACCGGCCCTCTGCCGCCGATCGACGCCGCACCGCCGCGGACATAGCTCGCAGTGAGATAATAACTCCTGCTCCTCATCAACTGTCATAAATACGCGCCTCCCGTCATCTCTAGCTATATTAGCGCAACATGCGCTATCTGTAAATACAAGCTGTCCCCTCTAGGGGAAGTGCCGAGCACAGCGAGGCGATAGGGGTGGCGAGCTCCTAGGCGGCGTTACGGGCACTTATAGACTGTCCGGCTGCTCAGGCTTTCGGTTTGTGGGCCGTTTATGCTTTAGCACGTGAGTCTGCTTCGAGGCTCGCCACCCCCACCACCGCTAGCGCGGTCCTCCTCCC
>CACXCN010000018.1 GCA_902766095.1 uncultured Selenomonas sp.
GGAGGAGGACCGCGCTAGCGGTGGTGGGGGTGGCGAGTTGGTAATCACACTCGAGTGCTAAAGCATAAACGGCCCACGAATCGAAAAGCCTAAGCAGCCGAACAATCTATGTGTTACCGCACCGCCGCGTAGTGCCCCCAAAAGGGGGCAGCCTGTATTACGACACCTAAGGCTTATAAGGAGTCGGCTTTCGTGAAAGGAGATGTCACTCAGATGAGCATACGGATTGAATCCGCCGAGTGTGTCGGTTGCGGACGCTGCTGCGATGTCTGCCCGGGCAATCTGCTCGTGCTTCAGGCGGGGAAGGCGGCCATCCGCGACCGGCGCGACTGCTGGGGGTGCACGGCCTGTGTGAAGGAATGTCCGCGCGACGCGATATTCTTTACGCTGGAGGCCAGCTTGGGCGGGGCAGGCGGACGCCTTTACGCCCATGACCGGGGCGCAGAGCTGTGCTGGGAGCTCCGGCTGACCGACGGCAGCCGGCAGGAGATCGTCGTAGACCGCAGCCGCGCCAATGCTTATTGACCGGCGCAGAGCCATTTGAAAAAAGGAGAGTCACCTATGGGGAAATTATCGCATCTCGATGCGCTGGAGGCAGAGGCCATCTACATCATCCGTGAAGTCGCCGCCGAAGCGGAAAAGCCGGTCATGCTCTACTCGATCGGCAAGGACAGCACCGTCATGATGCACCTGGCCCTGAAAGCATTCTATCCCGAGAAACCACCGTTCCCGTTCCTGCATGTCAATACGACCTGGAAATTCCACGAGATGATAAAGTTCCGCGATGAACAGGCGAAGAAATACGGCCTGCAGATGATCGAGTACATCAATGAGGAGGGCGTGAAGGCCGGCATCAATCCGTTCGACCATGGGGCCAGCTACACGGACATCATGAAGACACAGGCCCTGAAGCAGGCGCTGACGAAGTACGGCTTCACTGCCGCCTTCGGTGGCGGCCGCCGTGATGAGGAGAAATCGCGAGCCAAGGAGCGTATCTTCTCATTCCGCAATGCCGCTCAGGCATGGGATCCGAAAAACCAGCGCCCCGAGCTCTGGAAGCTCTACAATGCCGAGCTGAACGAGGGCGAGAGCATCCGCGTATTCCCCATATCGAACTGGACGGAAAAGGATATCTGGCAGTATATCCGGCGGGAGAATCTCGAGATCGTATCGCTGTATTTCGCCAAAGAGCGGCCCTGCATCGAGCGGGACGGCAACATCATCATGGTCGATGACGACCGCATCGTCGAGAAGCTGCATCTGAAGCCGTCGGATATCAGGCAGCGCCGGATACGGTTCCGTACGCTGGGCTGCTATCCGCTGACTGGCGGATTCGAGTCCGATGCTGATACGCTCGACAAGATTGTGCAGGAGACACTCGGGGCGGTCGAGTCGGAGCGCACGAGCCGTGTCATCGATCATCAGGGCGCCGGCAGCATGGAGCGCCGCAAACGGGAGGGCTATTTCTGATATGAACGATTTATTGAAATTTATCACCTGCGGCAGCGTTGATGATGGCAAATCCACACTGATCGGACACCTGCTCTATGACTCGAAGCTGCTCTATGCCGATCAGGAGGAAGCCCTGTTGCTCGACTCCAAAGTCGGCAGCCGCGGCGGCGCCATCGATTATTCGCTGCTGCTGGACGGGCTCATGGCCGAGCGGGAGCAGGGCATCACCATCGATGTAGCGTATCGCTACTTCACGACAGACCGGCGCAGCTTCATCTGCGCCGATACGCCGGGCCATGAGGAGTACACGCGCAACATGGCCTGCGGAGCTTCGTTCGCCGATCTCGCCATCATACTCATCGATGCCACGAAAGGGGTGCTGACGCAGACGCGGCGTCATGCCCGCATCTGTGCGCTCATGGGGATACGGGCGTTCGTATTCGCGGTGAACAAGATGGATCTCGCCGGCTATGCGGAGGATCGCTTCCGGAGCATCGAGCAGGAAATCGCCGCCCTGCAGCAGGAGCTGGGCCTCGAAAGCATCGTCGTCATACCGGTCTCGGCCACCGAGGGCGATAATATCACCGAGCGCTCAGCGCGCATGGACTGGTACGAGGGCCCGGTACTGCTCGATTACCTCGAGACCGTCGATGTCGCCAGCATGGCCGCCGCCGAAGAGGGGTTCTATATGCCGGTACAGCGCGTCTGCCGGCCGGACCATACGTTCCGCGGTTTCCAGGGACAGGTAGAGAGCGGCAGCATCGCGGTTGGCGATACGGTGCGGGCGCTGCCCTCGGGAGAGCAGGCCGAGGTGAAGAGCATACTCGTAGCCGGACAGCCGGCCGAACAGGCCGCTCAGGGGCAGCCCGTCACCATCCAGCTCGCGCGCGAGGTCGACGTATCGCGCGGCTGCGTGCTTGAGCTGGACAGCGGGCTGCAGCAGTCGGACAGCTTCCGCGCCGAGATTCTGTGGATGGATGATGTGCCGCTCACGCTTGGCAAGAATTTCCTGCTGAAGCTGGGCACGAAGAAACTGCCCGGTGTGCTCACGCGCATCGATTACGCCATCGATATCAATACGGGAGCGCATGAGGAGCGCACGACGCTCACGAAGAATGAGATCGCTGTCTGCGAGCTGGCCGTGACGGAGCCCATAGTCATCGATCCGTTCGCTCATTACCGCACGCAGGGCGAGTTCATACTCATCGACCGCATCAGCCACAATACTGTCGCCTGCGGCGTCGTACGAGAGGTCGGCACGGCCGGCGCACGGCAGTATGCCGCCAGCCCGTCCATGCGTGCGGCCCTGAACTGGCAGCAGCCGCTGGGCATCGTGTTCGCACCTGCTGACGGGGTGGCCAGTGACACCATAGCCGCAGCCGAGTACGGTCTCGTGCGCTCCGGCCGCCATACGTACCTCTATCGGCCGGCAGCCGGCGATGATGCGGCGGCTGTCGTGCGCCACCTGCTCGGCGCCGGGCTGGTGGTGCTGGTCGAGGCCCCGACCGATGACGCCGCCGAAGCACTGGCCAGCGGTCTGGACCATGTCCGGCGCTGGGACAGCGCGCAGCTGCCTGCGGCCACCGCTGATGATATCGCGCGGTCCGTGCTGCAGATGACGATGCTGAACACCGCCCTCGGTCCGGATAACTGGGTGATCTGATAGAAAATTTGCAATACATACTTGACAGATATATAAAACAAGAGTATGATAACACTAATAATAGAAAACATATTGATTTTATATGCGATAGAGGAGGCTTCCCCATGAAAGTAAAGGTAAATGGCGAGCAGCTGGAGCTGGACAAACCCATAAACCTCAAGGAACTGCTCGTAGTCGCCAAGGCAGAGCAGCCGGAGTACGTGACCGTACAGCTGAATGGCGAATTCGTCGATCACCAGGGGTTCGAGACGACCTTTGTCAATGATGGTGATGAGGTGGAATTCCTGTATTTCATGGGAGGCGGAGCGATATGAGCACGCTTACGAATGAGCAGCTCGAGCGCTACTCGCGCCATATCATACTGCAGCAGGTCGGTGGCAAAGGGCAGGAGAAGCTGCTCGCGGGTAAGGTACTCATCATCGGCACGGGCGGGCTCGGCTCACCGGCGGCCATGTATCTCGCGGCAGCCGGCGTCGGCACCATCGGGCTCGTCGACTCCGATGTCGTGGACCTCTCGAACCTGCAGCGCCAGATCATCCACTCGACGGCGGACGTAGGCCGGCCGAAGGTCGAGTCGGGCCGCGAGACGATCGAGCGCCTGAATCCCGATGTGAAGGTCAGGACGTACAATGAATTCGTGAGCTCGGCCAATATCCGCGATATCATCCGCGATGAGGACTATGACTTCATTATCGACGGCACGGATAATTTCCCGGCCAAGTTCCTCATCAACGATGCCTGCGTACTGGAACAGAAGCCGTTCTCCCATGCCGGCATCATCCGGTTTTCCGGCCAGACCATGACGTATGTGCCCGGACAGGGGCCATGCTACCGCTGCGTATTCACGACGATGCCGCCGAAGGATGCCATACCGACCTGCCGTCAGGCGGGCGTGCTCGGCGTCATGGGCGGTGTCATCGGAACCCTGCAGGCGACCGAAGCAATGAAATATCTGCTGGGGGTCGGGGATCTCCTGACCGGATACCTGCTGACCTATGATGCACTGACGATGACATTCCGCAAAGTGAAGATCAACCACAATCCGCATTGCGCCATCTGCGGCGACAATCCCACCATTCACGAGCTCATCGACTACGAGCAGCCCAGCTGCGACTTCGGCAGCTGATGAAGTACGGATTCTTCCCCCTAGGGAAAGGGAGACCGCATCAGCGGTGGATGAGACGAATGAGACGTCGCGATAGTGAAGCATCCCCCCTTGGGGGAGGAGGACCGCGCTAGCGGTGGTGGGGGTGGCGAGTTGGTAATCTTACTCGAGTACTATTGCATAAACGGCCCACTAACA
>CACXCN010000019.1 GCA_902766095.1 uncultured Selenomonas sp.
AAATTTTTCCCAATGAATAGGTCCCTTGAAAGTACTTAAACGCGCTGCGCTTGAACGAAAGTACTTTCCGCGGGATTGCTTGATAGGGAAAAATTTTCTTTCTTAACGCCAAACCACGACGCTCCATTACGGAACCATGTCTGCCGCTTCTTTCCAGACAGGACGATTTTTCACTGTTCTATCTAGGGGTATCGTATCAATTGGCTTGATTTCTGTCTGTATATACTTTAAACTAGAAATCAGGTTCAGCTGTATACAACTTCGATGGAAAGGACGATAGATATGACGATGCTTCGTTTCATGACGGCCGGGGAGTCTCATGGGCCGGAACTGACTGCTATACTGGAGGGACTGCCGGCCGGAGTGCGGCTGGACAAGGAGGGCATCGACCGGGAACTGCGGCGCCGCCAGCAGGGCTACGGCCGTGGCGGGCGCATGAAGATCGAGCGCGACCATGTCGAGATAACGTCCGGCGTGCGCTTCGGGGAAACGCTCGGCGGCCCGATTACGCTTCATGTCGTCAATCGCGATTTCGCGAACTGGAATGAGCGCATGGCGGCTTTCGGCGAGCCGGCCGGCCCGAAGGTCACGGCAGCCCGGCCGGGGCATGCCGACCTGACCGGTGTCAAGAAGTACGACCGCGCTGATGTGCGCGACATACTGGAGCGTTCTTCGGCACGCGAGACGACGATGCGCGTAGCGGTCGGTGCGGTATGCAAAGAGTTCCTGCGCCAGCTCGATATCGATATCGTCTCCCAGGTGACGGAAATCGGCGGTGTCGCGATAAATCCCGCGCATGTGGACCCCGCGAAGCTGGGCACGGATGTGGGCTCGGAGCTGAACTGCTATGATGCAGAGGCCGAGCAGGCGATGAAGAAAGCCATCGACGAGGCCAAGGCCGCCGGAGACACGCTCGGCGGGACGTTCGAAGTCGTCGTGCGCGGCGTGCCGGCCGGACTCGGCAGCCATATCCAGTGGGACCGCCGCCTCGATGCGAAGCTGGCAGCTGCGATGATGTCCATCCAGGCCATCAAGGGCGTGGAGATCGGCGCCGGATTTGCCTGTGCCCATCTGCCGGGCAGCCAGATCCACGATGAAATGTATCTTGATGAGGCCGGGCACATATACCGGAAGACGAACCGCGCCGGCGGGCTCGAGGGCGGCATGAGCAACGGTGAGGATATCGTCGTGCGGGCGGCCATGAAGCCGATACCGACGCTGATGCAGCCGCTGCATACGGTAGATATCGCGACGAAAGAGCCGGTGCTGGCCAGCAAGGAGCGCAGCGATACCTGTGCCGTGGCCGCCGCCTCGGTCGTCGGCGAAGCGATGGTCGCTTTTACGATAGCGGCAGCCATATGTGACAAGTTCGGCAGCGATGCTATGATCGACCTGCAGAAATCCTATTATGGCTATAAAGAGCGGCTGGCAGAGGAGTGGTGAGCATGAAGAACATCATCCTGTATGGATTCATGGGGACGGGCAAGACGACCGTCGGCCGGATGCTGGCCACGAAATCAGGCAGCGCCTTCATCGATACGGATGCCGAGATCGTGAAGCGGCAGGGCATGAGCATACCGGACATATTCGCGACGCGAGGCGAGGAGTACTTCCGTCAGTGCGAGGCCGAGCTCGTGCAGGAGCTCGCTGGCAAGCGCGGTACGATCATATCGACGGGCGGCGGTACGATGCGCAATCCGGCCAATGTGGCGGCGCTGCATGGCTCGGGGATCGTCGTCTACCTCGTCGCCGATGTGGATACGATACTGGCGCGGACACAGAAGCAGGGCGAGCGGCCCGTGCTGGACCGGGCCAGCCGTCAGACCGGCAGCCGGCGCGCCGGCATCGAGCAGCTCATCGCGGAGCGGCGTGCCATGTATGAGAGCGTCAATCCGGATCTGACCGTCGATACGAGCAATATGACGCCGCTCGAGATCGTCACGAAGATATTGAGCTACGCGAAAAGCCACAGATAATCAATCATATGATGGATGAAGAAAGGTGGAGGTGCCAGCATGTCTGACTTACCGAACAGGATCGTGCCTGTAGAACTGGGCAGGAACAGCTACGATATACATATAGGCTATGGGATCATGCCGCTGCTGGGCGAGCACATAGCAGCCAGTCATTACTCGGGACGGGGCCTGCTCGTTACCGACTCGAACATCGGTCCACACTATGCCGGACAGGTGCGCGACCTGTGCCGTGCGCACGGCCTCGATGTCGCTATATGCACCGTACCGGCTGGCGAGCCGTCGAAGTGCCTGACGCAGGCCGAGGAGCTGTATACGAAATGCATCGAGCACCGTCTGGACCGCCGCTCGCCGATCATCGCGCTCGGCGGCGGCGTGGTCGGTGATCTGGCCGGCTTCATCGCGGCGACCTATATGCGCGGCGTACCGTTCATCCAGATACCGACGAGCCTCCTGGCCCAGGTCGATTCCAGCGTAGGCGGCAAGGTAGCCGTCAATCATCGGCTCGGCAAGAACCTGATCGGAGCATTCTATCAGCCGCGCACGGTCATCATGGACCTCTCCCTGCTCGACACGTTGCCGGAGCGCGAGATCTACACGGGGCTCGGCGAGATCATAAAGTACGGAATCATCTACGATGAGCCGTTCTTCCGCTTCCTCGAGCAGAACCGGGAGGCCATACTGGCTCGCGAGCATCAGGTCATGCAGCCCATGATCGCCCGCTGCTGCGAGATCAAGGCCGCGGTCGTCAGCCAGGATGAGCGCGAGGCCGGCCTGCGGCGCATCCTGAATTTCGGCCATACGATCGGTCACGCCATAGAGAAAGAGACGAACTATGAGCGCTACAACCATGGCGAGGCCGTAGCCATCGGCATGGTCGGTGCAGCTGATATCAGCTGCCAGCTCGGCCTGACGGAGCGCGCGGTATATGACCGCATCGTGAGCCTCATCAAGGCCATGCATCTGCCCACGCAGGCCGAGGGCTGCACCGCCGAGGCCATGCTGGCCGATACGCTGCATGACAAGAAGACGATCGGCGGCCAGGTGAACTGGGTGCTGGTCGATGAGATCGGCAAAGTCTCCTGCCATAACGATGTGCCGGCCGATGTCGTGCGCCAGGCCATGCATCATCTGGGCGCCCGTTGAGAAAGTGGTGTTATCCTATGTCATTCCTGGCTCCGGCCAATCCTTTCATGCGCCATGGGCTGCGCTATGCCCAGATCGTTCTGGGCACGCTGCTGACGGCACTCGGCTACAACCTGTTCCTGATACCGGGGCACCTGCTGACGGGCGGGATCAGCGGTATTGCCATCGTCGTCTACTACCTGACCGGTCTGCCGGTAGGCGCGCAGAACTTCGTCTACAATCTGCCGATCCTGTATCTGGCCTACCGCGTATTCGGGCGGCATTATGCCTTTGATACCATATTCGGCACAGTCGTGCTGTCTCTGCTGCTCGACCTCACGCATTTCGTGGTGGACTGGAATATCTGCTCGAATATCGTGCTGAACTCCGTCTTCGGCGGCGTATTGACGGGCATAGGATTCGGCATCGTCTTCCGCGTGAATGCGAATACGGGCGGGCTCGATGTCGTAGCTGCCGTCGTGAAGAAATACTACGCCATCGATATGGGCACGATCGTGTTCGTGCTGAACTTCCTCATCGTCGCGGCTTCGGCATTCGTCTGCACCCTCGAGGAAATGCTGTTCACGTTCATATCCATCTATGTCATAGCCGAGCTCACGAACCGCGTCGCCGCCGGCCTGAATCGCGAGAAATCCATCGTCATCATCTCCGGGGAGGCGGAGCGCATCTGCACGGATATCATGGAAAACGTGCATCGCGGCGTGACCTATCTGGACGGCCGCGGCGGCCTCACGCAGGAGCCGCGCGGCATACTGTTCGCTGTCGTGAGCCTGACTCAGGTGGGCCGCGTCAAGACCATCGTACGCCATCATGACCCGCAGGCATTTATGATCGTATCCGACACCTCCGAGGTCAGCGGCAAAGGCTTCACGCTCGAATGCGAGAGCTATGCGGATGCCAAGCGGAAATGGGAGGAACAGAAAGCGCACCAGCGCAGCCATGAGGAACCGTGAGCGGAAAAAGTGTGGCCGCGCACGGAGAACCATATGCATATATGGCTTGCATTCGGCGGCGAAAGCATGTATAATGAAAAAAACAAATACATGGGCCTTTTTAAGATGCGTACTGCGATACGCATAAGAGGAAATGCACTCTATATCGTATGATGAGAGCTTTCTTATGCTACGCGCATAAGGAAGCTTTTTTTGTGCTGTTCTATGGCTATGTCTATGAGAGTTGGCCCGCGATTGCATAGGAGTGAGTGATTTGGAAAAAAACAATGTGTCGATGCGTGGGAAGAATATCCTCGCCCTGAAGGATTTCTCCCCGGAGGAAATCGATCTGGTCCTGAATACGGCCAAAGAGATGAAGAACATCATCCATCGCGACATCAAGAAACTGCCCACACTGCGGGGTAAATCCATCGTGACGCTGTTCTATGAGCCGAGCACGCGGACGCGGACCTCGTTCGAGCTCGCGGGCAAATACCTCGGCGCCGATGTCGTGAACATCACTTCGGGCACGAGCAGCATCGTCAAGGGTGAGAGCCTGCGCGATACGCTCTACACGGTAGCGGCCATGGGCGTGGATGCCATCGTCATGCGCCATAAGGCAGAGGGAGCAGCCGAGTATGCGTCCCATGTGGTGAGCCCGGTCATCATCAACGCAGGTGATGGCGCACATGCCCATCCGTCGCAGGGACTGCTGAACCTGTTCACGATCAAGGAAAACAAAGGCCATCTCGAGGGCCTGAAAGTGGCCATCCTTGGCGACGTGCTGCACAGCCGCGTCGCCCGGTCGGATATATACGGCATGCGGGCCATGGGCATGGAGGTCCACATCGCGGGACCGAAGACGCTGTTGCCGCGCTTCCTCTGCGAGGAGCCGGGCATCGTCGTGCACGAGCGCATCGAGGAGGCTATCGCCGATGCCGATGTCATCGAGGTGCTGCGCATCCAGCTCGAGCGCATGAAGGGCGGACTTTTCCCGACGACGCGCGAGTATGCCCGCATATTCGGCCTGAATGAGGAGCGCCTGGCTCTGGCCAAAGACGATGTGCTCGTCCTGCATCCGGGCCCGATGAACAAAGGCTGGGAAATCTCGCCATTTGTTTCATACGGAGACAATTCTGCGATACAGGAAGAGGTCCAGAACGGCGTGGCAGTCCGCATGGCGCTGTATACTCTGACACTGATGGGAGGACGAGCATAACATGGCAAAGATACTTTTGAAAAACGGCCGCGTCATAGATCCGGCTGCCAGACTGGACAAAGTGGCAGATGTCCTGGTCGAGAACGGCAGGATCAAGAGCGTGGCTGAGCATATAGAGGCGGATGGGGCGGAAGTGATCGATGTCAGCGGCAAAGTCGTGACCCCGGGACTCATCGATATGCATGTCCATCTGCGCGAGCCGGGCCAGGAGGCTAAAGAGGACATCGAGTCCGGAACGATGGCGGCAGCGGCTGGCGGCTACACGACGGTAGCGACGATGCCGAATACGAAGCCGGTCATCGATACGGCAGCCCTCGTGCGCAGCGTCGAGAAGCGCATCGAGGAGGCAGCCCGCGTCCATGTGCGCGTCATCGGTGCCGTGACGAAGGGCCAGCAGGGCAAGGAACTGGCGGAGCTCGGCGATATGGTCGAGGCCGGAGCCGTGGCTTTCTCCGATGACGGCCATTTCGACTCGACAGCCAAAGTGCTGCTGAACGCCTATGACTATCTGCATACCTATGACAAAGTCATCATCAATCACGAGGAAGAGACATCGCTCGTCGAGGATGGCGTCATGAATGAGGGCCATGCGAGCGCGATGCTCGGCATGAAGGGCCGCCCGACCGTGGCGGAGGACATCGCCGTGGCCCGCGATATCCTGCTGGCGGAGTATGCGGGCGCGCGCGTCCACATCGCCCATATATCCTCGGGCAAGTCGGTGCAGCTCGTGCGCGAGGCCAAGGCACGCGGCGTGCGCGTGACGGCTGAGGCGACGCCGCAGCATATGACGATGACGGATGAGATGGTGAACCTCTACGATAGCTCGACGAAGGTGAATCCGCCGCTGCGGTCGCAGCAGGATGTCGATGCTGTCGTGGCCGGCCTCATCGACGGCACGATCGACATGATTGTGACGGACCACTCGCCGCATGCCCAGGAGGAGAAGGACCAGGAGTATCTGTTCGCTCCAAGCGGCTTTCCGGGGCTCGAGACGGCGGTCGGCGTCCTGCTGACGGACCTCGTCGACACGGGCAAGCTGCCGTTGCCGCTCATGATCGAGAAGATGACGTACGCGCCGGCCCGGATCTTCGATCTCGGCGAGGGCGTGGGCACGCTGTCGGCCGGGGCTCCGGCTGATATCACGGTCATCGATACGGAGAAGGAATGGGTCGTCGATGCGCATGACTTCTATACGAAGGGCAGCCACTCGCCGTTCGTCGGCCGCACGCTGAAGGGCAAGCCGGTACTGACTATGGTTGATGGCCGTATCGTCATGCGTGATGGCGTAGTTGACTGAGTGAGGTGTTATCTTTGAAAGGAAAGCTGATTCTAGAGGACGGGGCTTCGTATACCGGAGAACTGCTCAATAACATAAATGCTACGGGCGAGGTCGTGTTCAATACCAGCATGGTCGGTTATCAGGAGAGCCTGACGGATCCGTCGTACTGCCGCCAGATACTGACGCTGACGTATCCCATAGTGGGGAACTACGGCGTGGCTGATATATTCATGCAGTCGCGCAAGTGCTTCGTCGGCGGCTTCGTCATCGGCGAGCTCTGCGAGAAGGGCTCGAACTGGCACTATGAGAACTCGCTGGCCGATTTTCTCACGAAGCAGGGCGTACCGTGCCTCTACAATGTGGATACGCGGGCAGTGACCCGCCACATCCGGGCGGCCGGCACGATGAAAGGCATCATCGTCCCCGATGACGCCTCGCAGACCGAGATGGATGAGCTCATGGCGCGCCCGATCAAGAAGGAAGTCGTCATGGAGGTCACGACGCCGAAGCCGTATGATATCGACGTCGAGGGCGAGACCGGGAAGAAACCGTATCATGTCGTCGCGCTCGACTACGGTGTGAAGTACAACATCCTGAAATCCATGCATGACATGGGCATAAAGCTGACGGTCGTCCCCGCTGATACGAGCGCGGAGGACGTGCTGGCCCTGCAGCCGGACGGCATATTCCTCTCGAACGGACCCGGCGACCCGGCCGATGTGCCGGAGCAGATCGAGGTCGTGAAGACGCTCGTCGAGGAGGGGACGCGCCAGCGGGGCATACCGATGTTCGGCATCTGCCTCGGACACCAGCTGCTCTGCCGCGCGCTCGGCGCCGATACGTACAAGCTGAAATTCGGCCATCGCGGCTGCAACCAGCCGGTCAAGCGCCTCGCTGACGGCCGCGTGCACATATCCTCGCAGAATCACGGCTTCGCCGTGGATGAGAAATCGCTGTCCGGCCTGCCGATCGAGGTCACGCACATCAATGTGAATGACGGTACAGTCGAGGGCATCCGCCATACCGAGCTGCCGATATTCTCGGTCCAGTATCATCCGGAGGCGGCTCCGGGACCGAACGACAATATGTACCTGTTCGATGAATTCATGTCGCTGATGGAAAAGAAAGGGGAATAAACTTTGCCTAAAAAAGCGAACCTCAAAAAGGTCATGGTAATAGGCTCTGGCCCGATAATCATCGGTCAGGCGGCTGAATTTGACTACGCTGGCTCACAGGCTTGCCGCGCGCTGAAGGAGGAGGGCCTCGAGGTCGTCCTCGTCAACAGCAATCCGGCCACGATCATGACGGATACGCATATCGCTGACCGCGTTTATATAGAGCCGCTGACGCCGGAATTTCTCGAAGAAATCATCTCGAAAGAGCGTCCGGATGGCCTGCTGGCTACGCTGGGCGGCCAGGCGGGTCTGAATCTGGCCGTGCAGCTGGCCGAGAAGGGCGTACTCGACAAGTTCGAGGTCGAGCTCCTTGGCACTCCGCTCAAGGCCATTGAGAAAGCGGAGGACCGCGAGCTGTTCAAAGAGACGATGCAGAAGCTTGGCGAGCCGATCCCTGAAAGTACGATCGTCGAGGACGTACCGTCAGCCGTGAATTTCGCCAATGAGATCGGCTATCCGGTCATCGTCCGTCCGGCCTACACGATGGGCGGCACCGGCGGCGGTATCGCTGACAATGAAGAAGAGCTCATCGACATCGTCATCAAGGGCCTGAACTACTCCATGATCGGCCAGGTCCTCATCGAGCGCTCCGTTGCGGGCTGGAAGGAAATCGAGTACGAGGTCATGCGCGATGGCCATGACAACTGCATCACGGTCTGCAACATGGAGAACTTCGACCCGGTGGGCGTCCATACGGGCGACTCCATCGTCGTGGCTCCGTCGCAGACGCTGACGGACCATGAGTACCAGATGCTGCGGGCGGCCTCGCTGCGCATCATCCGCGAGCTCGGCATCGAGGGCGGTTGCAACGCTCAGTACGCGCTCGACCCGAACAGCAACAAGTACTACGTCATAGAGGTCAATCCGCGTGTCAGCCGCTCCTCGGCGCTGGCCTCGAAAGCCACGGGCTATCCGATCGCGAAGGTCTCGGCCAAAATCGCCATCGGCTACACGCTCGATGAGATAACGAATGCCGTGACGCAGAAGACGAAAGCCTGCTTCGAGCCGGCCCTCGACTACTGCGTCGTGAAGTTCCCGCGCTGGCCGTTCGATAAATTCGTCTATGCCGACCATACGCTCGGCACGCAGATGAAGGCGACCGGTGAGGTCATGAGCATCGACCGCACGTTCGAGGGTGCCATACTGAAGGCAGCCCGCTCGCTCGAGATCGGTGTCCATCGCCTGCACATGGACAAGATGGATGCCTGGGATGATGCGCGCGTCAAGAAGGCCCTGGCACGCATCAACGATGAGCGCATATTCGTCATCTGCGAGGCATTGCGCCGCGGCATCGCTACGGTCGACGAGATCCACGATATCACGAAGATCGACAAATGGTTCATCAACAAACTCAAGAACATCACCGATGTCGAGAACGTGCTGGCCCGCGAGCCGCTGACGCCGAGCCTCATGTTGCAGGCTAAGAACATCGGCCTGGCCGATGTATCGATCGCCGAGATCACCGGCAAGACGGCCGATGAGATACGGACGACGCGCAAGAGCCAGGGCATCGTGCCCTGCTACAAGATGGTCGATACCTGCGCAGCCGAGTTCGAGGCGGCGACGCCGTACTACTACTCGACGTTCCATGCGGCAGAGGATGAGGTGAAGGTGAACAAGGCCCGCAAGGTCGTCGTGCTCGGCTCCGGCCCGATCCGCATCGGACAGGGCGTCGAGTTCGACTACTGTTCTGTCCACTCGGTCTGGGCACTGCGCGAGCAGGGCATCGAGGCCATCATCATCAACAACAACCCGGAGACGGTCTCGACCGACTTCGATATCTCCGACCGCCTGTATTTCGAGCCGCTGACGACCGAGGACGTGCTGAACGTCATCGACAAAGAGCAGCCGGATGGCGTCATCGTCCAGTTCGGCGGCCAGACCGCGATCAATCTGGCCTCGTCGCTCGCCAAGGCCGGCGTGAAGATATTCGGTACGAGCGTCGATGATATCGACCGGGCGGAGGACCGCGAGCGCTTCGATGAAGTGCTGACGCAGACCCATATCCCCAGACCGCGCGGCACGAGCGTGACGAGCCTAGACGAGGCGGTGAAGGGTGCTGCCGACATCGGCTACCCGGTCATGGTGCGTCCGTCGTACGTACTCGGCGGCCGGGCCATGGAAATCGTCTACAATGAGAGCGAGCTGCGTGACTACATGAGCCGTGCCGTCAAAGTCACGCCGGATCATCCAGTGCTCGTCGACCGCTACATGGAGGGCACGGAGGTCGAGGTCGACGCCATATCCGATGGCATCGACTGCGTGATCCCGGGCATCATGGAGCATGTCGAGCGCGCCGGCGTACATTCCGGCGACTCCATCGCCGTCTATCCGCCGCAGACATTGTCGGCGAAGGTGATCTACACCATCATCGACTATACGAAGCGTCTGGCCGTCGCCCTGCATGTCAAGGGCCTGATGAATATCCAGTTCGTCGTCGTCGATGGCGAGGTCTACATCATCGAGGTCAATCCGCGCTCGAGCCGCACGGTACCGTTCCTGTCGAAGGTCACGAACGTCCAGATGGTCGACATCGCTACGCGCATCGCGATGGGCGAGAACCTGAAGGGCATGGGATTCCGCTCGGGACTCGTACCGCCGCGTCCCTATGTGGCCGTCAAGGCACCGGTGTTCTCGTTCGCGAAGATGCAGGATGTCGATATCGCGCTGAGCCCGGAGATGAAATCGACGGGCGAGGTCATGGGCATCGACTATCACTATGCACGCGCCCTCTACAAGGCCATCATCGGCTCGGGCATCCATGTGCCGACGCACGGCTGCATACTGTTCACGGTAGCCGACAAGGACAAAGAGGAAATGAAGCAGCTGGCCAAGGCGTTCGCCGACCTCGATTTCAAGATCGCAGCTACCGCCGGCACGGCCAAAGCCATAAAGGAAATGGGCATCGACGTCACGACGGTGGGCAAGGTACACGAGCGCAGCTCGGACATCATCCAGATGATCAAGAACGGCCAGATCAACATGGTCATCAATACACTGACGCAGGGGCAGCACTCGCAGAAGGATGGCTTCAAGATACGTCGCGCCACGGTCGAGCATGGCATCGCCTGCCTGACCTCGCTCGATACCGCCTGGGAGGTCATGCGCGTACTTTCCTTCATGCGGGAGCGCCGTCTGGTTTATTCGCTCGCCATCCAGGACTATGTCGGTGGCGGCGACGAGATGGCCTGAGAGCAGTGAGGAGGAACGATGGCAATCAAAGCAGATGACAGACTCATAGTCGCTCTCGATGTGCATACGATGGCCGATGTCGAGCAGCTCGTACAGAAGCTCGGCGATACCGTGTCGTATTACAAGGTCGGCATGGAGCTGTTTTACAGCGTCGGCCCTGACGTCGTCCGCTGGCTCAGCCAGCAGGGCAAGAAGGTATTCCTGGACCTGAAGCTGCACGATATACCGAATACGGTGGCAGGGGGCCTGTGCTCGCTCATGGATCTCGGTGCCTCGATCGTGAACGTCCATGCCAGCGGCGGCTATACGATGATGAAGACGGCCGCCGAGCGGCTGCATGCCGCCGCTGCCGAGCGCGGCATCGAGTGCCCGAAAATCATAGCCATCACCGTACTGACCAGCATCAGTCAGGAGGAGTGGAACGGCACGGGTCAGACCCGGGCCATCGAGGACTCCGTCCTCACACTGGCCCGGCTGACGAAGAGTGCCGGTCTCGATGGCGTCGTGGCAAGTCCGCGCGAGGCGGCCGCCATCCGTCAGGCCTGCGGGCCGGATTTCCTGATCGTCACCCCCGGCGTTCGCCCGGCCGGCAGTGATGTCAACGACCAGACGCGCATCGCGACACCGGCTGCGGCTATCCGGAATGGAGCCAGCCATATCGTGGTGGGACGTCCCATCCGGATGGCCGATGATCCGCAGGCAGCCGCCGAGGCCATCATAGCGGAGATGGCCGGCGTGACCGGGGACTGATCAGACGCGGCATAAGAGTGTTATTTTTCGTGAGGTGTAGAAATGACCGAAGAAGAAGTAAGAAAAATGCTGGAAGAGACCGGAGCCATCATGAATGGACACTTCCTGCTGACCTCGGGCCTGCACAGCCCGCACTATGTGGAGAAATTCAACGTACTTCAGCATCCGGAATACACGGAGAAGCTCTGCCAGGCCATGGCGGAGAAATTCAAGGACGCGAACATCGAGACCGTCGTCGGCCCGATGACGGGCGGCATCCTGCTGGCTCATGAGACGGGCAAGGCCCTCGGAACGCGCGCCATATTTACCGAGCGCGTCGATGGTCACATGACGTTCCGGCGCGGATTCTCGCTGCATGAGGGCGAGCGCGTGCTCATCGTCGAGGACATCGTCACGACGGGCGGCTCCATCCGCGAGGTCATCGACGTCGTCCGCGAGTTCGGCGGTGTACCAGTAGCCGTCAGCATGCTCGTCGATCGCAGCGGCGGCAAGGTATCATTCGGCGATGTACCGTATACGGCCCTGCTGCATCTGAATGTAGAGGCGTACAAGCCGGAGAACTGCCCGCTCTGTCAGAAGGGCATCCCGCTCACGAAGAGAGGGCGTACTGGTAAATGAGGGCTCGCAGCCTGAAGACAGAAAATTGAATCGGACATAAAATCAGCCCCGGAGCTGTCTGCTGGCAGTCCGGGGCTGATTGACGTTTCCTATTTATTCTTGGTTTATTTGATCTTCTTCAGGATCTCGACCGTGGCTTTCTGCGTGACGACCAGTGCATCTTTCAGCACGGCATTGTAGAGCTCGCCACCATCCTGGATGTGACGGCCGTTCTCGGTCAAAAAGAACTTATGGGGATGCTCGGTCTCCTTGAACGCTTTATCAAACTCATCTGCAACCAGTTTCTCAATTTCCTGATTCTGCATGTACAGCTCAGCTCCTTTTCCTAATCACCCAGCCTCGGGCCGGATATCTAACAGAATAAATCTATCTATACCGTATTATACTACAAAATTTTCTCATTTCCTGCAAGCAGAAAGGCATTAAGAAATTTAATTACCTGTTTATTGCCATCTAAGACCTTTAGCCTATACTATACTCCAGAGAATAGGGATAGAGACTGCCGTTTGATCATAGAGCCTTGGCCTTCTTCAGGGAGAAGGCTGGCGCTATAGCTGGGGTGCGGCGTGCAGGTTGACCCCATCGAAAAGGAATGAGTATCATGGTCAAGAAACAGAAAAAAATATTATGCGGCGTCGTGGCAGGTGCTATTCTGGTATTGTGCGGTTTTTCCTCTATAGCACTACAGCGCTCGAATGTCGATGCGCAGGTAGAGGCGGCTCAGAAGGCGGCCGGCGTAGGGGAGAACTTCTATCCCCCGGAATTCGACCGGGACAAGGCTGCGCAGAAGGTGGCAGCAGACTTCGGCCTCGATAAGGATGAGGTCAAAGAAGCCTTCACATCCAATACGGATTTCCGCGATATCGGTCAGGCCGCCCTGCTGGCCAAGCTGAGCGGCAAATCGTTCAAGTCGGTGCTGGATTATAAGCAGGCTGGCTATACGTGGCCGGAAACGGAGAACTGGTGCGGCGTCAACCATGAGGCCGTAAAGGCTGAGCTCGATAACCAGATCTCGGCCCGCATCCATCGCCGTTTCAGCAATGTGTCTCAGGACGAGGCGAAGAAGCTGCTGCAGGATGGCTATCATCCGATGGACATCGAGGCAGCCAGCATCCTGTCAGCCAAATCCGGCAAGGATGTCGAATATGTCCTCTCCTTGAAGAAGATAAACAATCGCTGGAAGGATGTCGCTGAGGAGCTCGGACTCCAGGATGTCGTGCTACGCGGTCACTACGACCATCCGTGCCCTCCTGACGGACCATTCGATGACGATGATCGAGATAAATAACTTAAAAATCAATAAAAAAGAAAAAACAGGGTTGACAGTTTTGTCGATATAGTATATAGTATTACCTGTTGTGAGATTCCTCGGTAGTTCAGTCGGTAGAACGACGGACTGTTAATCCGTATGTCACTGGTTCGAGTCCAGTCCGAGGAGCCAGGATATTCAGGGCGTAGCGGAGGCTACGCCCTTTTATTTTTTCTGACAGGTGAGACACGATGAGCAATATACAAAAACTTTCGCCGCGCCTGGCAATGGTGGAGTCTCTCGTCGCGGGATTCGTGGCGGAGCAGGCCGATTCAGAGTCCGGCTTCACCATCGCCGACATCGGTACGGACCATGCGTATCTGGCCACAGCCTTGCTGGAGCATGGGCTGGCCCGCGATGCCATTGCCAGTGACCTGAACGCTGGGCCGCTGCAAGCGGCCGGGCGTACCGTGACGGACTGCGGCCTCGAGAGCCAGATCGAGCTGCGGCAGGGCGACGGGCTGCAGGTGCTGGCACCGGGCGAGGCCGATATCGTCTGCGTGGCTGGCATGGGCGGTGCGCTGATGTGCGATATGCTGAAGGCTGCCGATACAGCGGTGCTGAAGCAGATCCGGGCGCTCGTGCTGCAGCCGCAGAACGCCGAGATGGAGCTGCGGCGCTGGCTCTATGGCCACTACTGGCATATCGCTGATGAGCAGCTGACCGTAGATGACGGTCGCATCTATGTGGCGCTGCGGGCCGAGCATGGCCGCCAGAAAATGCCGTCGCCGCTCGAACTCTTGGTCGGGCCCGTGCTGCTCGCGAAGCAGCCGCCACTGCTCGAGCATCATATAGAGACGATGGTGTTCCGCGGGCGTCAGATACTGAGCGGCATGGAGCGCAGTCCGCGGGCTGTGAAGACGCGCAAATACCAGCAGGTGAAGGAATTGATGGCAGAGTTGGAGGATTTGCTATGAGCCAGATAACCGTGGAAGATATCCGCCGGGCCGTGAATGATATAGCGCCGTTCGAGCTGGCAGAATCCTGGGACAATCCCGGCCTGCTCGTCGGAGATCCGGCGACAGCAGTGAGCAAAGTGCTGACCTGTCTCGATGTCACCGAGGCAGCAGCGCGCAAGGCGGTAGAGCTGGACTGCAATGTCATCGTGTCGCATCATCCGCTCATATTCAAGGGCATCAGGAATCTGAGCGTCGGAGAGCCGGCCACGGCCACGCTGAAGGTGCTGCTGCAGCACGATATCGCCGTGATCGCGGCGCATACGAATCTCGATATCGCGGAGGGCGGCGTCAACGATACGCTGGCGCACCTCATCGGACTGGATATGGATACCCTGCAGGGCTTCGTGCCGGCGGGGAAGATGCCGGATGGCCGGCCGGCTTTCATGGGACGCATCGGCGAGCCGGAGCGGAGCGGCCTCACGATCGATGACTTCGTCGCGCAGGTGGCTGCGGCCCTGCCGGCGGGGCAGGTGCGGTTCGTGCGGGCAGGCAGCTTGCACCGCTTCGACGCCACCGGAGGATCAGCGACTACCGTCCGCCGCGTCGCACTTTGCAGCGGCTCGGGCGCGGAGTTCATCCCGCAGGCGGCAGCCATGGGAGCCGATACCTATGTGACGGGCGACGTGCGCTATCATGATGCCCAGCTGGCGGCGAATCTCGGTCTGAACCTCATCGATGCCGGTCATTTCGGTACGGAGTTCCCCATCGCGCATGTACTGCAGGAGAAGTTGGCCGCATTATTCCCGGATATTCCGGTCGTAGAGGACGTTTGGTCACACGATATATTCGAGACTTTATGAAATTGACTATAATCCGACAACGGGGTATAATGAATACAAATTATGTAAATTTCAGAAGCTGCAGAAGGGGAGTCTATCTTGGATAAATATATACCGCAGGAAATAGAGAAGAAATGGCAGAAACAGTGGGAAGAGCAGGACGTCTATCATACGGAGGCGGATCCGTCGCGGCCGAAGTACTATGCGCTCGAGATGTTCCCTTATCCGTCGGGCAATCTGCACATGGGTCATGTGCGCAACTACTCGATTGGTGATGTCGTTGCGCGCTTCCATGCCATGTCCGGCTACAACGTCCTGCACCCGATGGGCTTCGATTCCTTCGGCATGCCGGCAGAGAATGCCGCGATCAAGCATGGCGTGAAGCCGTCGGACTGGACGTACAGCAACATCGAGAACATGATACGCCAGCAGAAAGAGATGGGCCTCTCCTACGACTGGGACCGCAAGGTCCTGACCTGCCGCGAGGACTACTATCGCTGGACGCAGTGGCTGTTCGAGCTGTTCTACAAGCGTGGCCTGGCCTACAAGAAGAAGGCGACGGTCAACTGGTGCGATACCTGCGGCACCGTGCTCGCGAATGAGCAGGTCATCGACGGCAAATGCTGGCGCTGCGACTCCAAGGTCGAGAAGAAAGCCCTGTCGCAGTGGTTCCTGAAGATCACCGACTATGCCGATGAGCTGCTGGCTGACCTCGACAAGCTCGAGGGCTGGCCGGAGCGCGTCAAGACGATGCAGCGCAACTGGATCGGCCGCTCGGAGGGCCTCGAGTTCGAGCTGCCGATCGAGGGCATGGACGAGAAGATCTCCGTCTACACGACGCGCCCCGATACGGCCTACGGCATCACGTTCGTCGCGCTGGCGGCCGAGCACGAGATCATCGACAAGCTCTGCGAGAACAACCCGCGGGCCGAGGCGATACATGCTTTCATAAAGAAGGTGCAGGATCAGTCCGACGTCGAGCGCACGTCCGAGGCATCGGAGAAAGAGGGCATATTCACCGGCGTCTATGCCATCAATCCGTTCAATGGCAACAAGGTCCAGCTCTGGGTGACGAACTACGTGCTGGCCGACTACGGCACCGGCGCCGTCATGGGCGTCCCGTCCGGCGATACGCGTGACTGGATGTTCGCGAAGAAATACGATCTGCCGATCATCCTCACGCTGCAGCCGAAGGACAAGGAGCTGAAGCTCGAGGAAATGGATACGGCCTATGTCGAGCATGAGGGCCGTCTCGTGAACTCGGAGCAGTTCACGGGCATGGATATGCATGAGGCGCTGCATGCGATCATCGACTATGCCGAGGAAAAAGGCTTCGGCAAGCGCAAGGTCAACTACCGTCTGCGCGACTGGCTCATATCGCGTCAGCGCTACTGGGGCGCGCCGATACCGGTCATCAACTGCCCGCACTGCGGCGAGGTCCTCGTACCGGAGGAAGACCTGCCGGTGAAGCTGCCGGAGGATGTTTCGTTCGAGCAGGGCGTCGTCTCGCCGCTGGCGAATTCGGAGTCGTTCGTCCATTGCAAATGCCCGAAGTGCGGCGCCGATGCTACGCGTGAGACGGATACGATGGACACATTCATCTGCTCGTCCTGGTACTTCCTGCGCTACACGGATCCGCATAATACCGAGCTGCCGTTCGCCAAGGACAAAGTCAACTACTGGGCTCCGGTCGACCAGTACATCGGCGGCATCGAGCATGCCATCCTGCATCTGCTCTACTCGCGCTTCTTCACGAAAGTGCTGCGCGATGCCGGTCTGCTCGATTTCGATGAGCCGTTCACGCGCCTGCTGACGCAGGGCATGGTCATTAAAGACGGTTCGAAGATGTCGAAGTCGAAAGGCAACGTCGTCTCGCCGGAAGAAATCATTGGCAAGTACGGCGCCGATACCGCCCGCCTGTTCATCCTGTTCGCCGCCCCGGTCGACCGTGACCTCGAGTGGAGCGACCAGGGCGTAGAGGGTGCCTACCGCTTCCTCGGACGCGTATGGCGCATCATGCTGCATTTCGCTGACGCTATAAAGGCTGGTCAGGATGACTATGATGTAAAAGCTCTCGATAAAGAAGAGAAGGAGCTGCGCCGCCAGCTGCACATAGCCATAAAGAAAGTCACGAACGACGTCAAAGACCGGTTCATGTTCAACACGGCCATCTCCACGCTCATGGAGCTCGTCAACGACCTGTACAAATTCCAGAACCGCGAGCTCAATGCCGGCCTCGCACATGAGACGGCTTCGGCTCTGCTGCGCCTCATGGCGCCGTTCACGCCGCACATCACCGAGGAGCTCTGGCACCGTCTTGGCTTTGCCGGCTCTGTACATCAGCAGTCGTGGCCGACCTACGATGAGGACGCTACGAAGGCCAGCACGATCGAGGTCGTACTGCAGATCAACGGCAAAGTCCGTGACAAGGTGACCATCGATGCCGGTCTCAGCCGCGAGGCCATGCAGGACGTCGTCATGCAGCTGCCGCGCGCCAAGGAGCTGACCGAGGGCAAGACCATCGTCAAAGTCATCTGTGTGCCGAAGAAGCTCGTGAACATTGTCGTGAAGTAATTTTATTTTCTTGTTGCTTTTGTCATTCCGTTATGATATAATCAACCAGTATGTGAGCGGTCCGCTGGACAGGTTCGAGATTTTGCCTGACATGAACGCTACAGTCTGAAGGAGGAAAAATAATGAACATTATCGAGACTCTTGAGAAAGAGCAGCTGCGTTCGGACATCCCTGACTTCCGTCCTGGCGACACCGTCCGTGTCCATGCCAAGATCGTCGAGGGTAGCCGCGAGCGTATCCAGATGTTTGAGGGCGTTGTCATCGCTCGTCAGGGTTCCGGCGTCAGAGAGACATTCACGGTCCGCCGTATCTCCTACGGTGTCGGCGTCGAGCGTACGTTCCCGGTACATTCCCCGCGCATTGAGAAGATCGATGTGCTGCGTCATGGTGCTGTGCGCCGTGCGAAGCTCTACTATCTGCGCGGCCTGACCGGTAAAGCTGCTCGTATCCGCGAGAAGCGCTGATTCGGATTTTCGTACCAAAGCGGCATGAGGCTGCTTGATTATAGGGACTGCCTCGGCAGTCCCTATTTTCTATTTTTTGCAAGAACGTTCACAATCATCCTTTTATAAGGAGGAGAATAAATGGATTCATTGGGTTCAGAGATAAAGGACTGGGTTATCTCTATCGTAGTAGCTGTCATACTGGCCTTCCTTATCCGGCAGTTCGTCGTCGAACTGTACATCGTCGACGGCCCGTCCATGCGCCCCACGCTGCAGTCGACGGAGCGCCTCGTCGTGAATAAGTTCATCTACTCCTTCCGCGCGCCGCAGAAGGGCGAGATCCTCGTATTCCAGTACCCGCGGGACCCGAGCCGCGATTTCATCAAACGCGTCATCGCGACGCCGGGTGATACCATCGAGATCAAAGACGGCCATGTCTACGTCAATGATCAGCTCAAGAACGAAGACTACATCCTCGAGAAAACGCGGGGCGACTTTGCGAAAGCCACCGTACCGGAGGGGACGGTATTCGTCATGGGCGATAACCGCAACAACTCTGAGGACAGCCGCTTCGCTGACGTCGGATTCGTGCCGTATCGCCTCATAAAGGGCAAGGCGATGTTCGTATTCTGGCCGCTCAGCGAATTCAAGATGCTGCCGTAAGTCAGGCGGGAGGTCGTATACATGAAATTCATATCCTGGAATGTGAATGGCTTGCGGGCCTGCCTGAAAAAAGGGTTCATGGATACATTTCGCACGTTGGATGCTGATATATTCTGCCTGCAGGAGACGAAGATGCAGCCGGATCAGGCGATCCTGGACCTGCCGGGCTACCGTCAGTACTGGAACAGTGCCGAGCGCAAAGGCTACTCCGGCACGGCTGTATTCACGCGGCTCGAGCCGCTCGCCGTCACGAACGGCATCGGCATCGAGGAGCATGACCACGAGGGCCGCGTCATCACCGTTGAGCTGCCGGACCTCTATCTCGTCACGGTCTATACGCCAAACTCGAAACGTGGCCTCGAGCGCCTCGACTATCGCATGGAGTGGGAGGACGCGTTTCGTGACTACCTGCTGCATCTGGACGAGTCGAAGCCGGTCGTCGTCTGCGGCGATATGAATGTCGCTCATAACGAGATCGATTTGAAGAACCCGTCCAGCAACCACCACAACGCCGGCTTCACCGATGAAGAGCGCGCGAAATTCACCCAGCTGCTCGAGTCCGGCTTCACCGATATCTGGCGCGAGCTCTATCCGGATACCCGCGATGTCTATACGTGGTGGTCGTATCTGCGCAAAGCCCGGGCCAATAACGCCGGATGGCGCATCGACTACTTCCTGACATCGGATCGCCTCAGAGAGCGCGTCCGTTCGGCTACCATATATAATGAATTCTATGGCAGTGATCATTGTCCGGTCGGTCTTGAAATCGATGGATGACTGCTGTATTAAGGAGGATAATCTTGTCATCGCTGAAAGATGAACTGATAAAAGAAGTCGGCAAACGTCGTACATTCGCAATCATATCTCACCCGGATGCCGGTAAGACGACGCTGACGGAGAAGCTGCTGCTCTACGGCGGAGCCATCCATCTTGCGGGATCGATCAAGTCCCGCAAGACGCAGCGTCATGCCGTATCCGATTGGATGGAGATCGAGAAGCAGCGCGGTATCTCCGTGACGAGCTCCGTGCTGCAGTTCGACTATGACGGCTGCCGCATCAATATACTCGACACCCCGGGCCATCAGGACTTCTCGGAGGACACCTACAGGACCCTGATGGCCGTAGACAGCGCCGTCATGGTCATCGACGTGGCCAAAGGTGTCGAGGCGCAGACGAAGAAGTTGTTCAAGGTCTGCAAGCAGCGCAACATCCCGATATTCACCTTTGTCAACAAGCTGGACCACTACGGCAAGATGCCGCTGGACCTCATGGACGAGATCGAGAACGTCCTCGGCATCCGCTCCTATCCGATGAACTGGCCGATCGGGACGGATGGTCAGTACATGGGCGTCTACGACCGCCGTCGCAAGAAAATCCTGCTTTTCTCTGCTGACACCACGCATGGCCAGGAGGCCCGCGTCGCCGACGTGTATGAGCCGGACGATCCCGAGGCCATCGCCCGCATCGGCGAGAGTGCCTACGAGTCGCTGCAGATGGATATCGAGTTGCTCGATGAGGCAGGGGAGGAGTTCGACCAGGAGAAAGTGGACTGCGGCGAGCTGACGCCGATGTTCTTCGGCTCGGCCATGACGAACTTCGGCGTGCAGGACTTCCTCGAGGAATTCATCCGCCTGGCACCGACTCCGGCACCGCGCGAGTCGAGCGACGGCCTCATAGAGCCGATCGATGAGAAATTCTCCGGCTTCATATTCAAGATACAGGCCAACATGAATCCGGCGCACCGCGACCGCCTGGCCTTCATCCGCATCTGCTCGGGCAAATTCGAGCGCAACATGGAAGTCTGGCATGAGAAATCGGGCAAGATGATCAAGCTGGCTCAGCCCCAGCAGTTCCTGGCTCAGGACCGGCAGATCATCGATGTGGCTTATCCGGGCGATATCGTCGGTCTCTTCGACCCCGGTATATTCAGCATCGGCGACACCATCTGCGATCCGGCCCACAAATTCCAGTTCGCGGCCTTCCCGGTATTCCCACCGGAGAAATTCGCACGAGTATCGGCCAAGGACACAATGAAGCGCAAGCAGTTCGTCAAAGGTATCATGCAGCTGACGCAGGAGGGCGCCATACAGCTGTTCCAGCAGCCGGGCGCCGGCATGGAATCCTATATCGTAGGCACCGTCGGCACCCTGCAGTTCGAGGTTCTCGAGTACCGTCTGAAAAACGAATACAACGTAGATATCGAGATGAACATGCAGCCGTATGAGGTGGCCCGCTGGCTGGCTTTCGAGGATGGCTCCGAAGTCACACCCGACAAACTCCACGGTGCCGACCGCGGCATGTTCGTCTACGACCGGAAGAACAATCCGGTCCTGCTCGTCAGCAACGAATGGGCTCTCGGCTGGATCCTCGACAACAACCCGCATCTCGAGCTGAATCCTGTGCCGTTCGACCGGAAAGAAGTCTGAGCCGGCCCCGCTGGCTCAGACCTGCGAAGGTTTGACAGGCATATACAGCTTATGATATAATGAGTAACGCACTGCGGATGTGGCGGAACTGGCAGACGCGCTGGATTTAGGATCCAGTGCCGCAAGGCATAAGGGTTCGAGCCCCTTCATCCGCACCATAGGAAACCAGGAGGCTGTGAAAACAGCCTCTTTTTCACTGCAACTTGCTTGCAAAACTTTCTGCGATAAAATCGAAAAAGAGCTTGACTTCAGGCCCTTTTTTCGATAATATATTTATATGTGCGATGCTTGTGGCTCACGTTCCATTAGCCCCGGAATGATTCACTGGCATATCACGGAAAATGCTGTTTGTAACCTTTTGGGGGGGATAAAGTCCATGAAAACAACGTTTATCGCAAACGCTGCTAATATCGAGCGCAAATGGTATCTCATAGACGCCGAGGGTCAGACTGTTGGTCGCCTGGCTGCTGAGATTGCAAAGATCCTGCGCGGTAAGAACAAGCCGACTTTTACACCGCACGTTGATACGGGCGATTATGTTATAGTTGTCAATGCCGAGAAGGTCAAGTTCACGGGCAAGAAGCTCGTCGACAAGACGTACTTCCGTCATTCGGGATATCAGGGTGGCACGACGTTCACGAAGGCCGGCCTGATGCTTCAGAAGTTCCCGGAGCGCGTCATCGAGCATGCAGTCAAGGGCATGCTGCCGAAGAACGCACTCGGCGCCCAGATGTTCCGCAAGCTCAGCGTATATGCTGGTCCGGAGCATCCGCATGCAGCTCAGAAGCCCGAGAAGCTTGAGCTTAACATTCGTTGATAGGAAAGGGAGGAACTTTACTGATGGCACAGGTATACTACGGCACTGGTCGCAGAAAATCTTCGGTCGCTCGCGTTCGTCTCGTTCCGGGCGAGGGCAAAGTCACTATAAATGGTCGCGATATGGAAGAGTATTTCGGCCTCAAGACGCTGGAACTCATCGTTCGCCAGCCGCTCGAGCTCACCGAGACCACTGATAAATATGATGTGATCGCTAACGTCGCTGGTGGCGGCGTAGCAGGTCAGGCCGGCGCAATCCGTCACGGCATCACTCGTGCCCTGATGGAGATCGATGCTGACCTTCGTCCGGCTCTGAAGAAAGCTGGCTTCGTAACGCGTGATCCGCGTGAGAAAGAGCGTCGCAAGTACGGTCTCAAAAAAGCCCGCAAGGCCAGCCAGTTCTCGAAGCGTTAATCATCACGTTTCTACTACAGACTACAAAAGCCCGTCAACCCAGTGTTGGCGGGCTTTTTCTGTTATCTAAATCCGAGAATCCCCCAGACAGAAAATAAAACGTACTGTCTGGGGGATTATCATATCATCAAAAGCCAGTATCTTATTGATAGCAATCCATTCGCCTGACCCCGAGATATCAGAGGAGAGCCATCTGTCTCGGATATTTAGAGCGAATACCGGTCAAACATGTTGCAGATAAACTCGCGCATCTTCTGCAGCAAGCGCTTCTTCGTGCGGCTCAGCGATGCGGCTGACACCTGCAGCCGGGCGCATACGGCATCCTCCTTCATGTCACAGCGGTAGAGCATATCGGCAATCTGCCGCTCCCGCTTAGTCAGTACCTGCATTGCGCGGACATAGAGATCCTGCTCGATGGCGAACTGCTCCGGACCATGATCCACCACGTCCGGACCGCTCAGCTGCTCCCAGCAATTACAGTTCTCAGAGGTCTCATCCGGATGCGAAGTATGCTCCCACTCCCGCTGCTCATGACGCAGCATAGACACGAGGGCAGAACTCACCCGACTCCGAGCCAACGCCGCGAAATGCGACACCGGTGACGCCTCATAGTCATAGACTGCCTCGATGAGCGCCAAGACCGCTGTAGAATGTCCATCCTGATACAGCTCCGAGCTTCGCCCGAGGAAATGGTGTACCGATCGCACAATCAGCCCATTATACCGATCGAGAATCTCGGTCATAGCCGTACAGTCCCGCTGCGCGGCTCGCGCCACCAGCGCATCCTCTGCTTCCTTGCTTAGAAAATCATATGCAGTGTACCTGGTCATAAACGATACAACCTCCTAACAGAACACAAATTAAAATAATTAGGATTTTATCGGTCATTAATTTTGACCAAGAGCAATTATAACGCATCAATACATAATTTGCAAGAGTTTTTATTGAAAAAAAAATCTGACAAAAATAAGAAATTAGGGTTAAAAAATAGCCCACTAAATGCAAGTACTATATAAATGGGCCAAAATAAACAGGAGTTTTTCGGGTATCTATATGTTACCCGAAAA
>CACXCN010000020.1 GCA_902766095.1 uncultured Selenomonas sp.
AGTAAGATTTGTAATCGAGCGCCAGGACGGACCGAATGAGAAGCCCTATACCCAGGAGTTCGATGTGGATTATCGTCCGGGCCTCAACGTCGTGGCAGCTCTCATGGAGATCCAGAAGAATCCCGTGACGGTTGATGGCAAGCGCGTCCCTCCCGTTACCTGGGAGTGTAACTGCCTCGAGAAGGTTTGCGGTGCCTGCATGATGGTCATCAACGGCCGTCCGCGTCAGGCCTGCTGCGCCCTCGTCGATCAGATCAAGCAGCCGATACATCTCGCACCGGCTCGCACGTTCCCGGTCATCCGCGATCTCTTGATCGACCGCAGCGTCATGTTCGAGAGCCTGAAGAAGATTCAGGGCTGGATCAACGTCGACGGCTCCTGGGAGGTCAAGGATGCTCCGATACAGAATCCGTACACGGCTATGACCGCTTACGAGATCTCGCACTGCATGACCTGCGGATGCTGCCTCGAGGCTTGCCCGAACGTCGGTCCGCAGTCCGACTTCATCGGACCGGCTCCGACCGTGCAGGCATATCTCTTCAACCTGCATCCGCTCGGAAAGTTCGACGAGCCGAAGCGTCTCAATGCGCTCATGGAAAAGGGCGGCATCACGAGCTGCGGCAACAGCCAGAACTGCGTCGAGGTTTGCCCGAAGAACATCAAGCTGACGACGTATCTCGCACAGCTGAACCGCGACGTGAACAAGCAGGCACTGCGTAATATATTCGACCATTAATGGTCACTTTTGGCGATTTAGCCAGGCTGGAGCATTTGCTCCAGCTTTTTTTATTTATTTTTTGCAGGGATAAGAGGACTAAAGTCGTGCATATTTACTTGATATGAGAAACAAATTGATATATGATATAGAGTAAGGGAGAAATATAATCAGTAAGCCTATAGGGAAGGCAAGGCTGAGAACTTAGTAAGGGAAAGAATTATGAGAAAGACAAAACGTATCCCATTAAGTCCGACTTTGCGACGATTCAAGTTCTTATTCGACATGCTGAAGCGGACGACCGATGATTACCTGGTTCTTGTCGATCTGCAAGAACATCTGACCATCGTATCACCGAATCTGGTGCGAGAATTCGACCTGCCTGGCGAGACCATACCTGACGGCGATCAGATATTCGGAACATTGGTACACCCGGAGGAACGGGGCCAGTTCCAAGCCTTGCTGCGCAGCGCTGCTGGCGGACAGCCGCGTGATGACTACAACATGGAAGGGCGTGTCAAGACGCGCAAGGGCGACTATGCCTGGATGCGCTTCCGGGCCCGGGTCGGCAATGACCGCGAAGGTCGGCCGAGCATCATGGTCGCCACGATCCGGCGCATGGCCCAGCGCAATCAGGCCGATGAAGTGACCGGCCTGCTGAACAAGTATCAGTTTGAGCACGGGGTCAAGAGTGCTCTGACGGAGTACCATGCGACCGGCGAGGGCGGCGCCATCATGATTTTCGGCCTCGACAATTTCAAGATGGTCAACGAGGCCTATAATCGTGTGGCCGGCGATATGGTGCTCAAGAACGTCGCTACCACGATATCCGATCTGCTGCCGCCGATGCTGACGCTGTATAAGCTCGATGGCGACCAGTTTGGTCTCATACTGCCGTCGGGCGACGAGGAACAGGCGAACAAGGTGTTCGAAGGCATCCAGCGGGCGCTCGTACTGCCGCAGGATATCGACGGGCATGAGTACCTGTGCACGATCTCAGCTGGCACGGTATTCTACCCGATGGGCGGCAAAGACTATCTCGTGCTGTACAAGCATGCCGAGGCCGCACTCGATATCGCGAAGCGCGACGGCAAGAATCGCAACTGCATATTCAGCAAGGAGCAGTATAACCGCTGGGTGCGGTCGATATCGATGCGCGATGATATCTTCGACAGCGTCGAGAATGGCTGCACGGGGTTCAGTTTGTTCTTCCAGCCTCAGGTCGATGCGCGGACGCGTCATCTGCTCGGAGCCGAGGCACTTTTGCGCTGGCGCAATCCGAAGGGCAAGATGGTGGCGCCGATGGAGTTCATCCCCATACTCGAGGAGACGAAGCTCATCATCCCGGTCGGCAAATGGATATTCGAGCAGGCAGTCAAGGTGTGCCGGCGGTGGCGCGCTTTCGTGCCGGAGTTCCACATCTCCATCAACATGAGCTATGAGCAGGTCAAGGACCTGTCGTTCAAGGATTTCGCCAATAAATGCCTGCAGGAGTATGACCTGCCGGCCGATGCCATCGTGCTCGAGCTCACCGAGAGCAAGATCGTGGCCGACTGGAATTTCGTGAACCAGCAGTTCGATGCCTTCCGTCAGGCTGGCATCCGCATTGCTATGGATGATTTCGGTAAAGGTTATTCGTCGCTGTCATTGCTGAAGAATCTGTCTTGTGATATAGTGAAGATAGACCGGGCTTTCGTGAACAAGATACTCGATACGGATTTCGATCGTCAGCTGGTGGAGTACACGATCAAGCTCTGTCATTCCGTCGACCTTGATATATGCGTCGAGGGCGTAGAGCAGAAGGCGCAGTATGACCTGCTGTCGCAGACCTGCCATGCAGATGCCATACAGGGCTATCTGTTCGGGCGTCCCGAGAGCGAAGCTGATTTCGAGCAGAAATACGTGCGCGGTGTCGGGGAGTCCCAGATGCCGATACAGAAGGTCGTGAAATACTGATAGATAAGGGATGATGTGATGTCACGCGACAAGACAGAGGAAAAGATAACATTGCTCGGAGCGAAGAAGGTCAAGTATCACTATGACTATTGCCCCGAGATACTGGAGACATTTGCCAACCGGCATCCCGATAACGATTATTGGGTGAAGTTCAACTGTCCTGAATTCACGGCGCTGTGCCCGATCACCGGGCAGCCGGATTATGCGACGATATACATCTCCTATGTACCGGATCAGCGGATGGTGGAGAGCAAATCGCTCAAGCTCTACCTCGTGAGTTTCCGCAACCATGGCGATTTCCATGAGGATGTCGTAAACGTCATCATGAAGGACCTCATCAAGCTCATGGACCCCAAGTACATCGAGGTCTGGGGCAAGTTCCTGCCCCGCGGCGGCATATCAATCGATCCGTTCGCCAATTATGGGCGGAAGGGGACAAAGTTCGAGCAGCTGGCCTGGGAGCGCTTTGCCAAGCATGACCTGTATGCGCTCGATAAGGTAGACAATCGCTAAGGGGATATTCGGATTGAAACGTCAGAAACGCATCGCACTGGTAAATGATATCACTGGCTTCGGGCGCTGCTCAGTGGCTGTGGAGCTGCCGCTCATATCGGCGCTGAAGGTGCAGGCCTGCCCGCTGCCTACGGCTATATTGTCCGTGCATACCGGATTCCCGCAGCATTATCTCGATGATTATACCGACCGCATGCGGCCCTATATCGACAGCTGGGAGGCCAATGGTCTGGAGTTCGATGGTATTGCGACCGGATTCCTGGGCTCGGCTGAGCAGATCGGTATCGTGCTGGATTTCGTGCACCGGTTCAAGCAGCCGGGCACGCGCGTCATGGTCGATCCGGTCATGGGCGACTATGGCAAGCTCTACTCATCGTACACGCCGGAGATGTGCGCGCGGATGCGCGAGCTGCTCGGCGTGGCCGACCTCGTGACGCCGAATCTCACGGAGGCCTGTCAGCTGCTCGATATCCCATATCCGGACGAGGGACAGGTATCGGACAGCGAGCTCGCCTATATGGCCGATGAGCTCGCCCGCCGCGGCCCTTCACAGATCGTCATTACAGGGCTCGGGGACCCGAGCGGCCGGTATATCCGCAACTACGTCTATGAGGCCGGCCGCGGACGGATTCTCGAGGTCGCGAAAGTGGGCGGCGACCGTTCCGGCTCCGGTGACGCCTTCGCCGCCATCGTGGCAGCCAGCCTCGTGAAAGGGGAGCCGCTGTACGATTCCGTGCAGAAAGCGGCTGCGTTCATCAGCAAATGCCTGACCTACGCCTGCGACCTCGACCTCCCCTGGAACTACGGCCTGCCATTTGAGCAGTATTTGACGGAATTGAAATAGGAGATGCTTTTTTTATGATCGTATATGCTACACATGCTGGCGGGCGTTACCTTGAGCTGGCGGACAGTCTGCGCGAGCAGCCGGAGGGGAAACGCAATCTCTATGTGAATATCACGAACCGCTGCAACTGCAGCTGCACGTTCTGCCTGCGCAATATGAAGAAGATGGCAGAGGAGCACAGCCTCTGGCTCAAGCAGGAGCCGACGGTGGACGAAGTGGAGAAGGCGCTCGATGCTGTGCCCTGGCAGTACATAAAGGAAGTCGTGTTCTGCGGCTTCGGCGAGCCGACCATGCGGCTCGATGATCTCATAACGCTGCTCGGTTATGTGAAAAAGACGCATCCGGACATGCCGACGCGCCTCAATACGAATGGGCTCGGGGAGCTCGAGCATGGCTTCGAGTTCGCGGATCGGTTCGCAGGGATTCTCGATACGGTGTCCATCAGCCTCAATGCGGCGACGGCCGAGCAGTACCTCGCGCTGACGCGCAACCGGTTCGGACTGGCGTCGTATGAGGGCATGCTGACATTCGCAGAGCACTGCAAGCCATATGTGCCGAACGTGGTGCTGACGATCGTCGACCATGTGACGAGTCCGGAGGATATAGAGAAGTGCCGCCAGATCTGTGAGCAGCGCGGCCTCACGCTGCGCGTGCGGCCCTATGAAAGCCACTAAACAATAATCTCAACAAAATAAAGAACATAATAAAGAAGCGGTTCGCACGTTTGTAGTGAGAACCGCTTCAGTCGTAGTATGACATAGATACTATTGTCCTTTTCTGTATTCTGTTGTGGCGATATCACCTTTCGCGCTAGGCGATACCATATTTGAACGTTCAGCTGAAACCGAGAAGCTAATCACGTTCGTTCGGTTAGTATGTGTAGACGTTGCAACGTTCATCAATAATTGATGATGAAAAACGGCTTCGCATCTTTTGTGGCATCTGACGTTGTGTTACAAACTTCCCCGGGCGGGAGATACAGCTGGCGGCCAAAGGCTCATCATGCCGCTCTCATATAGCCTTTTGTGGATATTATTGTACTTCAACGATACACTTGCTAGTCAGAGCTTGCAAAAGACTTCATGCGATTAATCGGCAATGGCTGTCACATCCTTCCGATCGTGATAGAGTCTTCTCCGAGGAGGCCTGTTTCGGCTGGGAGCATAGCTACGGTTTTCGACCTCCAGGACTACTCTCCGTATCTCTTGTTCTCCTCTCCTCTTTGACTATATTATAGCATCGTTGTCAGACAAATGCAATAGTTGTGAAGCAAATAACTTATGATATATATTTTGCATTTTGTGTACAAGATACATTCATACGCACAAATGTCTATCTCAGCTTGCACTTCTGGGGATATGCATGAGAAAAACATATCGCCGGAATGTGGGGATTTATAGTATAATGTATGTAGTCACTCATCATATCGGTGCGACGAATGCTGATTAGGAGGAGTTTTTCTAAATGAAAAAGCTAGTTGTAGTACGTGGCGCTGGCGAACTGGGCAGCGCGGTAGCTCATATCGTACATCGGGCTGGCTTCCGGGTGCTCATGCTCGAGCAGCGGCAGCCTACGGCCACGCGGCGACGTGTTTCATTCTCAGATGCTATGTATGCAGGCGAGGCGACGGTGGAACGCCTGACCTGTTATCGGGCGGCGAATCTCGATGAGGCCCGGAAGCGCCTGAAGAAGGATGAGCTCATCATGATCGCTGATCCGGAGATGAAGTGCATCAGAAAGCTGAAGCCGGCCGTACTCGTCGATGCGATCGGAGCCCACCAGAATATGGGCATGAAGAAGAATCTGGCAAAGCATACCATAGCCCTGGGGCCGGGATTTTGCGCGGGCCGCGATGCGGAAATCGTAGTCGATATCATGCGCGGACATAATCTGGGCCGCCTCGTGACAGACGGTTATACTTCGAAAGAGCCGGATTTCGGCGAGGCAGTCGTAGGACATGCCATGAATGAGGAGTGTTTCGTGGCGGCGCCGGAGGCCGGGGCGGTCACGATGCGCCGTGGCATCTCGCTGATGGTGCATGAGGGCGAGGTCATCGGCCACATCGAGACGTTAGAGGGCCGGGAGCTGAAGCTCAAGGCTGGCATCGACGGCGTCATGCGCGGCGCTATCCATGACGGCTGCCTCGTCAGCGAGGGCATGACCGTCGCGGAGATCCATCCGACCATGGGGCAGGAGGAGTGCTTCACGATATCGGATAAGGGCCGCTGCATAGGCGGAGCAGTGCTGGCCGCGATCATGATCCTGCGCTCGAAGGACAAGCACTGGGGACCGTTCGGTGACTGAGCCGGAGCCGGATGGCCTGTTGGGCAGCCTGATCCGGGTCGGCAGCAGCGTACTCGATTTCTTCTACCCGCCGCGCTGTCCGGCCTGCGGTGCCTATGTCGAGGCGCGCGGCAGCTGGTGTCCGGAGTGTCTCGCGCACGTCTGTCATCCCCAGCAGCTGCCGATCGCGGCGGGAGCGCACCGCTATATCGATGCGGCCTATGCATTCGCGGCCTATCGCGGCGGTCTGCGCGACCTCATACGGGCGTTGAAGTTCCAGCACCGTCGCAGCGTTCTGCCGTATATCGCTGCCGTACTGGCTGCCGGAGCGGAGCAGGAGCCGCTCCGGCAGCTCCTGTTCCGGCTGGCGCAGGAGCAGGCGATAGCTGTACCGGTGCCGCTTCATGCGAGTCGGGAGAAAGAGCGTGGCTACAACCAGACAAGGCTCATATTCACCGACTGGTTGGCAGCTCATGATCTGCCGCTGCACGATGCGCTCCAGCGCCTCCGGCGCACGAAGCCGATGTACAGGCTGAGCGCTGTCGAGCGGCGAGAGAATATAAAGGGCGCACTCGGCATCCGGCCCGGAGCGGAAGCAGTGCGCGGGCGGCATATCCTGCTCGTCGATGATATATTCACGACCGGCGCGACCCTGACCGAGTGCGCCCGAGTCCTGCATCAGGCCGGCGCACAGAGCGTGACGGTGCTGGTACTGGCCAGCGACCACCACTGAAACATCGACAAATATATTTATTAGCGTTATAATATACAAAATATCCGAATGATTATAAACAAGATACTTTAGGGGGCCTGGATTTTGAAGATGAATGGTGCTCAGGCAGTGCTGGAGAGCCTCAAGCGCGAGGGCGTGGATGTAGTGTTCGGCTACCCGGGAGGCGCGGTGCTGACTCTTTATGATGCTGTATATAGGAATCAGTTCCGTCACGTGCTGACGGGACATGAGCAGGGAGCGATTCACGCGGCTGATGGCTATGCGCGGGCTACAGGCAAGGTCGGCGTCGTCTTCGCGACGTCCGGGCCGGGGGCTACGAACCTCGTCACGGGCATCGCGACCGCCTGCACGGACTCGGTGCCGCTCGTCTGCTTCACGGGGCAGGTCGCGAATCCCTACATCGGCAAGGATTCCTTCCAGGAGGCGGATGTGTTCGGCATCACGACGCCGATCACGAAGCATAATTATCTCGTGAAGGATGTACACGACCTGCCGCGGGTGATAAAGGAGGCATTCTTTATCGCGCGCACGGGACGGCCGGGCCCGGTCGTCATCGATGTCGCGAAAGATGTATTCGATACGGAGTTCGACTATGAATATCCTGAGACGGTGCATCTGCGCGGCTACTCCGGAGATTATACCGGTGATGAGGCGGAGATCGATGAAGTGGTTGCAGCTCTGCAGCAGGCGAAAAAGCCGCTGCTGTTCGTGGGCGGCGGCGTCAATGGCTCCGATACATCGCCAATCCTGCGCGATATCGCAGACCTGCTCGGCGCGCCGGTGACGTGTACGTTGCTCGGTCTCGGGACGGTGCGGGCCGACGCTCCGGGATTCTTGGGCTTCGCTGGCATGCATGGCTCCTATGCGGCGAATATGTGTATACAGTCGTGCGATCTGCTGCTCTGCATCGGCATGCGCTTCAGCGACCGCGTGACGGGTAAGGTCAGCGAATTCGCCCCGCACGCGAAGATCGTCCATTTCGAGCTGGACCGGGCGGAGATCAACAAGAACGTGCAGGCAGATTATCGGGTACTGGGTGACCTGCGCTGGTCATTGCCGCTGCTGGCCGAAAAGCTGAAGGCTGCAGGCGATGATTTTGCGGGGCGTTTCCGCAGCTGGCGCGATTATACAGCGAAGATTGCGGCCGAGCACCCCTTCACTTATCAGCCGGATGGCGAGGCGATAAAGCCGGGGGCGCTCATAATGAAGCTCAGCGAGCTCGCCGACGAGGATACGATCGCCGTGACCGATGTCGGCCAGCACCAGATGTGGGCGGCACAGTTCTTCAAGACCTACAAGCCGCGTCATTTCCTGACCTCAGGCGGCCAGGGGACGATGGGCTATGGCCTGCCGGCCTCCATGGGGGCGAAGATCGGCTGCCCCGACAGCCATGTCATCCTGTTCACAGGTGACGGCAGCATCATGATGTGCTGCCAGGAGTTCGCGACCATCGCTGATAATGATCTGGATATCAAGGTCGTCGTGCTGCATAACTCCATCCTCGGCATGGTGGGCCAGTGGCAGCGGCTGTTCTATCATCATCACTATTCGCAGTCCGAGCTCAAGGGGCATACGGATTTCGTGAAACTGGCCGAGGCGATGGGCGTGCCGGGCGCACGTCTGACGAAGGCCAGCGAACTCGATACGCGGCTGCCGGAGCTCATGGCGCACAAGGGCCCGATGCTCATAGACGTCATGATACCGGAGGAAGAGGACGTCCTGCCGATGGTGCCGGGCGGCAAGCGTCTGGACCAGATGGTCCTGGGAGGTAACGACTGATGCAGAAATTTGTCCTGGCCGTTTTGGTCGATAACAAGCCTGGCGTGCTCACGCATGTATCAGGCCTCATAAGCCGCCGCGCGTTCAATATCGAGAGCATATCGGCTGGCTATACCGAGGAGAATGATGTCACCCGCATCAATATCGTCGTCTCGGTCGAGAGCGAGCAGGAGCTCGATCAGGTCGTGACGCAGCTCTCGAAGCTCATCGATGTCATAAAGGTCGTCAACCTCAGCAAGGCGGAATCCATCGAGCGCGAGCTCGTGCTCATAAAAGTAGCGGCAACAAAGGCGGAGCGGGCCGATATCATCAATGTGGCGAATATATTCCGCGCCAATATCGTCGATGTGAGCCCGGAGAATGTCGTCATCGAGCTGACGGGCGGCGAGAGCAAGATCACGGCGCTCTGCGAAGTGCTCGAAGAGTACGGAATCATAGAAATCGCCCGTACGGGCACGATCGCGTTGTCGCGCGGTCCGGTGCCGGTGAAACAGATGTAAGGCTGCCGCATGAGAACGGATGCTTTACTTGTCATTTAGGAGTGATAGATATGCCTGGAAAAATAAAGAATTGTCCGTCCTGCGGCAGACTGTATCAGGATTTCGGCAAGCATCTTTGCCCGGACTGCCTGCGCAAGCAGGAGGAGAAGGAGCGTGAGGTCGTCGACTACGTGCGCGATCATCCGGACTCGAAGATACCGGAGGTTTGCGAGGCCACGGGAGCCAGCGAGCGCATGATCAGGCGCCTCATACAGGAGGGACGCTTCATACAGGTCGGCGTGCAGATGAGCTATCCCTGCGAGAAATGTGGTGCGCCCATCGTGACGGGCAAGTTCTGCCCGAAATGCATGGAAGAGATGCAGAAGGCCATCCAGTCCCAGACGAAGAAGATGATGCAGGCTCAGCGTCCGCAGGCGGATAAGCGCAGCGGCAGCCGGGGGCTGTATTCCCTGCGGGGCAAATAATCAAGCTGACGTGATAAATTTAGGGCAGGAGTTTAAGTCTCCTGCCCTTTTTTTCGATAGAATCATTAGAAGGCTGATATGGGATACATATGAGTTACAGATTCGTGTGTATCAGCTAAGAAGAGGCCGGGGATGAAATAGAGCCAGCAGGTGGTGAGAGATATGATTATCAACAATAATGTACAGGCTATAGCCGGAGCCTATCATGTGAGCACGGTGTCGCGCCCGCAGAACAGCTATGATAAGGATTCTGAGCCGATACGCGATGAGGTGGCACTGTCGAGCGATGGCGTTACCTTCAGCCAGATGATGCAGGAGCTGCAGGGCATGGATGACGTCCGTGCCGAGAAGGTCGACAGCGTCGCCGAGCAGATTGCCAGCGGCAGCTATGCACCGGACAGCAGCGATGTAGCGAAAAAGATGCTCGATATGTTGTTCTGAGAGAAAAAGGGATGCCTGCCACCTGGATGTGGCCGCAAGGATATGGAAGTCCACGGCATCGCTTCCAGTGTGATGCGGGTATCTGATTCTATGAAGGAGGATGACTATGTGGCGTGAATTTGCTCAGGTATTGAACGAGCTGAACAAGACCTACAAGGAACTCGTAACGCTCGGCGAGAAGAAGCATGGCGCGCTCGTAGCCATCGATATGGCGGGCCTCGAGCAGCTCCTGCAGCAGGAGGAAAGCCTGACTGCCACGGTGCGCCAGCTCGAGCAGCAGCGCCAGAAATACCTCATCGATCTCGCTGTCGAGAACCGGGAGCTGAAAAAAGACTCCCGCATGCGGGATGTCGTGCGGCTCGCACCGCCGCCGCTCCAGCCGGTGCTACAGCAGCTCTATGCGGAGCTTGATGCAGGTGCCACGAGGGTGCGCGAGCTCAGCGAGGATAACGAGGTCCTCGTGCAGGCGGCGTTGCGGGCGGTACATTTCCACATGAACCGTCTCAATGGCACGCAGGCCGGCTCTACATATGGTCAGGGCGGCAGCGAGTCTGCACCCAACGGCACATCGCGTCGTTTCCAGTTCGATGCCTGAAAGACACCTTCCCCATAGGGGAAAGCTTATCGATTAGGAGGTAGCTGTCGTGAATAGTCGCCAGGATCAGGAGCGCGAAGCCATCAGGCTGCTGCAGGCACAGCTGGCCGCAGACAAGGCAAGTTGTACGGAGCTTGCAGGGCTCAAAGAAGCTTTGCAGACGACGGCTGGCGTCGGCGTTACCGAGGCAGTACAGCGCGTTGAGCCGCTGCTCGCCGAGATCGCCCATATCGCTGAAGCACAGCAGACGTTCCTGACGACCGTGCGCCGCAAGACCATGCTCGACTACATGGTGCATCTGCCGGTATCGCCGGCACGCACGGCCTGCGCAAAGCTGCTGGGCGAGCTCCAGGCGCGCGAGCGCGAGCTGCGGCGGGAGCTGGCTTCCGTACAGGAGCTGTTCAACCGCAGCAAGCAGTTCATCGATTTCCATGTCAATGTACTGACAGCTACTGCGGCAAGCAGTACGTATGGTCCGCCGGGAACAGATCCAGGAGAGCAGCGCGGTATAAAGATGTTCGAGGCAGATGTATGAGCCTCGCGATAAGAGAAAGTAAAGGGTGATTTTATGCGTTCCACATTCGCGGGACTCAATACGATGGTGCGCGGCATCCAGTCGAACCAGTTGTCGCTGGATACTGTAGGCCACAATATAACGAATGCCAATACGGATGGATATTCCCGCCAGAGTGTCAATCTGGCGGCCACGAGGGGCCAGAATGTAAGTTCTCTTTATGGCGAGGTCATCGTCGGTACGGGCGTGGATTCGACGTCCATCGAGCGTGCGCGCAATGTATACGCCGACAAGCAGTACTGGTCCGAGAATTCGACGAACCAGTATTATAAGACGCAGCAGACGAACTATGACAAGATCGAGTCCATATTCAATGACTCGGATAGCACCGGCATACTGAACAGCCTCAATGAATTCTATAATGCGATCCAGGACCTCTCGACGGGGGCCTCGACGGACAGCAACCGTGTGGCCGTCATCGAGAAGGGCAACACGCTCGTTGATAAGATAAAGACGACTTCCTCGCAGATGCAGGACCAGATAAACGCGCAGTATGATGATATGCGCCTCGCAGTGCAGACCATCAATAACTACACGGACCAGATCGTCGAGCTCAACAAGAACATCATGTCGACGGAGGCCTCGGGCGGTACGGCGAACGACTTGCGCGACCAGCGCGATCTGCTCGTCGACAATTTGTCGAAGTATATCAACCTGAATGTCTATGAAGATGAGTCGACAGGCATGTACTCCGTCGTCTCGAACGGCATCAGCCTCGTCAATGGCGTATCGAGCCTGACGCTCGAGATGTCCGACCCGATAGCGAACAAGACGTACGGTATCAATGACTACTCGATAAATATCAAGGAGTCCGGTGTGGCTTATGTGCCATCGAACGGAACATTGGCGGCGCTGCAGGCGACCATCACAGAGGATAAGGGCTATATCGATGATATGGCTGATGTGGCCGGCTTCATGCTCACGACGTTCAATCACATGCATCAGCAGGGCGCGGGTATCGACGGCGCCGATTCATCGCTGGGCAGCTGGACGGATAATTCCAGCTCGACCTACGCTGGACCGACATACGGTATCAACTTCTTTGGTGAGCAGAATACGCAGTATGTCTATAATGATGAGACAGGCAAGGTCGACGCCTATGTCTATGTGGATGGCTCGGTGACGCGCTCGCTGGGCTATACGGAGGAGAAGGCTTCGGATGGTACGGTCACGCGTACGCCGGTCGTGAGCATCAGCGGCACGATGTCGACCGATGATCCCGAGGAGCTCGATGGTATAAATATCATAAATGCCCTCGGCATAAACAAGAAGATAACGGCGGCGGGCGGCGAGAATCTCATCGCGGCACGTACGCTGTCGGTCACGCAGAATACGAGCTCGACCGGAGCCCAGCTCAGTACCTATTCGGTCACGGTGAATGGTACCGGCGATGGAACGAATGCCACGAACCTCGAGACATTGCTGAATATGGACCGTAACAACGTGGCGCATACGGCGATGATACTGGTGAACAGCAAGCAGACTGATGGCACCGTCTCTACTGAGGCTATGTGCGATACGCTGACCGATGCGGCCTATGCAAAGCTCGCAAACGGTGGCACGACAGCTGCCTATACGCTCTATACCTATGATTCGACGAACCAGACCAACACGTCGGCCAGCACGACGGCCACGCTCGCGAATACCGAGCGCACGATAGACAAGATATCGCTGCAGTCCTACTACAACTCGATGATGAGTCACCTCGGCGCTGACTCAGAGACGGTCGACGACAAGCAGGACGCACAGGATGACCTCATCACGCAGATCACGGCGTGGCGGTCCTCGACCTCTGGCGTCGACTGGAATGAGGAGCTCACGAACATGATACGGTTCCAGCAGGGCTACAGTGCCTGCTCGCGCTGCCTCACAACGATGGATGAGATGCTCGATAAGCTCATCAACAGTACCGGCACGGTGGGACGTTGATAAGGCTATAGAATAAATGAGAGGTGCAATGAGATGACGATACGCGTCAGCAGTACCCAGATGGTATACCGCTATCAGACTCAGCTGAATAAAGCAAATGACAATATGAACAACCTCATGGAGCAGGGGGATGGCTCGAAACTGCACAGACCATCCGATGACTCCGTTGACTACACGAAGTACCTGCGCTACTCGGTCAGCGGTAACGAGAACACGCAGTATCAGGAAAATGTCGATAATGGTATTTCCTGGATGAAGATGTCGGATACGGCGCTCGTAAACATGACTGATATCATGACCACGTTCAAGGAAAAGACGATTGCTGCGGCCAATGATACGAACAATACGAGCGATATGCAGGCGATTGGCAAGGAAATGATGGCCGAGATACAGGAGCTTGTCTCGCTCGGCAATACGATGCAGGGCGATCGCTATGTGTTTGCGGGGCAGTCCGATACGACGCGCCCGTTCACGCTTTCGGAGGAGGAAGTTGATCGCGGCCTGGCCAAGACACTCGATGACAATCAGGCCTTGTTTTTCAGCGGAGAAAATGGCACAGGGACGGCAAGTACGTCTGGACTGCGCCAGATGCTTACGCTCACGGGCTCGGATGGCAATACCTATTATCTGAACACCCGCGATGGCAATATATATACAAAGGAATTCGTCGATTCGGGCTACAAAGACCGGCTGGCGGCTGATTCGAAGGCCGTAGTCGATCCGAGTAAGGATGCTGTAGGGAATATATCCGGCTGGTCTGATGGTACGACGAAGGTATCGGACTACTTCAAGAATACCGGCGAGATCATCGATGCCAAGAAGGAACTGAAGGCCAATAAGATAAACGACAAATACACTGGCTCTGATGCCGATAATGTCACTCTCACCACCAGCGTGACATTCACCTTTGAGACCGTAAAACAGCGGATCGCGACCTATCAGGGTGATGACAAATACATCTCGATGACGAAGAAGAACGGCACGACCGAGACAGCCTCGGACACGATCAATGTCACGGGCCAGGACATCTACGGCACCGACATATTCGACGACACGAGCTCCGGTAATGCGACCTCGGGCACGGCCATGCTGAATGAGATGCTGACTGTCCATGCCAAAACCGTAGGGGATGATCACACATGGCTCACGACGGATGGCCAGACCATCTCGGATCAGGCCCACGCCACGACCGTCAATACCGAGACGAAGCTCGGCGCGCGCCAGCAGCTCTACAACTCGGTCAAGACGATGCTCGGCAACCAGAATGAGCTGATCACGAGCGATACGACTGATGTGAGTGCGACGGATGTCGCGGCCCTCTCGGTCAAGCTCATGGAGTATCAGACGATTTACAATATGAGCCTGGCGCTCGGAGCGCGTATCCTGCCGCAGTCGCTGACTGATTACCTGTCCTGAGGCAGGTTCAGCGCGTAAGCGTACAATTTAATTTAAGGATAAGCAGGAAGTCCCCAGGGAAAGGGGGAAATAAATAATGCTAAGGCTGAATATACGTCATCGCTTGCCGCAGATAGGCATCCATACGCAGCTCGGCCAGCTCTCATCGCATTCGACGCCGGCCCGCCTCTCGACCGAGGGACGGCAGGCGCGCTCGAACAAGGGATGGACGCAGCCGGAGATCAGCATCAATACCTATCCGTCGCGGCACAGCTACGGCTATACCAACCATACGGATTTTGCTAAGGAGCAAGGCCAGAAGGGCTTCAGCGATCTCGCGCAGTTCACGTCGGGGCGCACGGAGCAGGCTTGGTCGAATGTCGAGAATGGTGGCAAGCCGGGACGCAATCCGGAACTCGAGGAATACAAGAATGACCTCTGGAGCCGCATCAGCCGGCAGCGACACATAGTAGCAGAGAGCATACCTGATCCGCAGATCACCGTGACCCCGAGCCAGAGCACTGGCACCCCTGATTTAGGCGATGTGTCGACGAATGTCGATGTTGATGCTTTCGCCCAGGTCAGCTTCCAGCGTGGCTCGGTCGATACGTATATCAAGGACCAGGGATATCTCAGACAATGGACCACGGAGGACCGCTACGATATATACGCCTGATTTCCAGGGAGGCGGTCAGGCGCCAGGAGGCAAAGCTAAATGAAAAAAGTCAACACCGTGCGATTCGGTGAAATCGAAGTGGATGAGGATAAGATCGTTCATTTCGCGAAGGGCATCCCTGCATTCGAGGATGAGCATGAATTCCTCATCATACCGTATGATGAAGAGAGTCCGTTCGTCTTCCTGCAATCGCTGACGACGCCCGACCTGGCGTTCCTCATGACGATGCCGTTCATATTTTTTCCTGATTATGAATTCCGCATCGATGATGCCACGCAGAAGGCTCTCAAGCTCGAGACCAATGATGATATGCTGGTCTATGTGCTGCTCGTCATACCGAATGGCAAGGTCGAGGACATCACAGCCAATCTGCTGGCACCGGTCATCATAAACAAGCATACGATGCAGGCGCAGCAGGTCGTGCTGGAGCGCAGCAAATATCAGACGAAGCATCGACTCTTCCCTGTGAAAAAGGAGGGAAAGTAATGCTCGTACTGACACGCAAGCCTCATCAGCAGATCATGATCGGTGATAACATCGTCATCAACGTCGTCGAGGTGCAGGGTGACAATGTCCGCATTGCCATCGATGCCCCGCGCGAGATAAAGATATACCGCGGCGAGATCTACCGGGCCATCCAGGAGGAGAACCGCCAGGCCGCCGCACCGGTACCTACGAAGCTCGAACTGCCGAAGATACCGACAAAGTGATAACAACGCAATAAGATAGTGGCCAGACAGGCTGGATACGGATAGCAGCAACAATCTACGGAGGGATTGATATGATTGGAAAAGTACAGGATATAGTGGCAGGGGCGGTCGTCATCGGCGCGATGAACGACAGCACCAGTTCTGGTGACGCCACCAGGACCAGTGATGCGAATGATGCCCTGAGTAATACGCTGGCAGCTCAGCAGCCGACGACGACGGAGAAAGTGCGAGCGGAAGCTGGTACCGATGAAGAATCACAGGCTCAGGATCAGCAAAAGAAAAAGGATGAGGAGAACCTCAACCCGAATCAGGTCAGCCTCATGACGAAGGAACTCAACGAGCTCATGAGCCGCCTCAACTGCAATCTGCGTTTCCAGTATCACAAGGAAGTAGATACCATGTCGGTCCAGATGATAGATAAGAAGACGAACGAGGTACTGAAGGAAGTACCTCCCGAGGATATGATCCAGCACATGATCAAGGCGAAGGATTGGCTGGGAGCCTTCCTCGACCAGAATGCCTGAGGAGGTGGCATAAATGAGCAGCACACGCGGTATATACGGACTCTCCGGCTCAGGCATCGATGTCGACTCCATGGTCAAAGTCGGCATGATGACCCGCCAGAACGAGTACGACAAGATGTACAAGAAAGAGGTCAAGAATGAGTGGATCAAGACCGCTTATACAGACCTCTATTCTGATTTGCAGACATTCAGCTCGTCGACCATGTATGACTACAAGCTGTCGAGCAAGACAGATGCCATGCTGGCAGAAAGCGCAGATACAGCGGTCGCCACGGCGACGGCCAATGCCGATGCCTCGAGTATGACGCATACGGTGAATGTCACGAGCACGGCGAGCAGCGCCTATCTGCTGAGCACAGGCAAGATCACCCGTGACAATAGCTCCTCTAGCTCCAGCAGCGTCTATCTGAAGGATATCGTGGGAACGGCTAAGTACAGCGACGCTGACAAGGATAAAGTAGCGCTGGCGTTCACGCTGTCAAACGGAGAGTCTACTAACTCGTCTACGACGACCAAGACGATCACATTTACCTATGCCGATATCTATGAGAACAATGAGACACTCAATGACCTCGTATCGAAGATAAATGCTACCGATATGAGCATCCACGCCTCGTATGATTCGGACAATGATGCATTTTCCTTGAATCAGCAGAATACCGGTAAGGCAAATCAGATCAATCTGGCTGTCGCCAAAGTCGGCACGACTGATGGCACGGAGATAACAGAGTCAGCGGCCAACCTCGGCGCTACGCTCATAAACAACCTGAGCCTCGGCGCAGTGACGCAGGGCACCGACAAGACGGGCAAGACGACATCGACGCTGGGCAGTGCCCTGTCCTTTACGGGCACTACCACAAACGGCACCACGACATATTCAGGAACAATCAGTGCAGAGGGCTCGAATGCCCAGGTCGTCATCGATGGCAAGACCTATAATACCGCGAGCAACAAGGTCACGGTCGGCGGTGTAACCTATACGACGAAGGACGTCGGCTCCACGACGGTCGCCGTCTCGCAGGACACCGATACCATAGTCAGCAACGTCAAGCAGTTCGTCGAGGACTATAACAAGATGCTCGACAAGCTCAATGACCTCTACTATGAGGACACCTATAGCGACTACGACGTACTGACGAAAACGCAGGAAGCGGCTATGACGACCGACGAGGTCACGAAGTGGAACGAGAAGGCCAAGTCCGGCCTGCTCAACCACTCCAAGATCGTCGGCGACCTGCGCAGCGCGCTGCGCGAAGCCATATATACGCCGGTCGACTCCGTCGACAGCAGCTACAACAGCATGATGGCCATCGGTATAGAGTCCAAGACTGACCAGGGGCATCTGACTCTCGATGAGGACAAGCTCAAGAAGGCCTTGGCCGCTGACCCGGATTGCGTTTATCAGTTATTTGCTTCGTCGGGCGATGATGCGAAAGGCAACACGGTCTACAGCAATGAGGGCGTCGTGAACCGTATCACGGATGCGGTGCGCGATGGCATGTCGGACATCACGGACTATGCCGGCACATCGTCAACGAGCGATGATGACTCGACGCTCGGCGACCTCATCCGCAATCTGAAAACACAGATGTCGTCGTTCAAGACGATGATGGATGCCTACGAGGATGCCCTGTACGATAAATATGACGCTATGGAATCGGCCATCCAGTCACTGTCGTCCACCTATAACTACATTTCCGGCAGCTGATAATGTGTGACTGCCGCGGGCAATATGTCAGGAGGAAGAAACAATGGTAAATGCAGCTGCAGAGGCTTATAAACGCCAGCAGATAATGACTGCCACGCCGGAAGCCTTGACGCTCATGCTTTACAATGGCTGCCTGAAGTTCATGGACGAAGGCATAAAAGCGCTCGAGGCCAAGGATTATGAGCAGGCCAATACCTCGATACAGAAAGCGGAGAATATCATATCGGAGTTCCGCATCACGCTGAACATGGACTATGAGATATCGCATCAGCTCATGCCGCTGTACAATTACTGCTATGACCGGCTCGTGTCGGGCAATATCAAGAGCGACGTCAGTCAGATCGAGGAGGCCAAGGGCATCATCAGCGAGCTCCGCGACGCCTGGGCTCAGGCCATGAAGAAAGCCCGCCAGGAGAAGGGCACGCAGAAAATGCAGGGGAACAGCTATGTCGGCTGAGGACAGGAGCGTGGCCGCCACGGAGGCAGCCATGAGCTCAGAGGAAGCGGCAGCTCAGGCCCGCGATCTCTGGCAGAAATGCCAGATGCTGACGCATGAACTGCTGAAATTCATCAATAAGGAAGATATCGATGAGTTCATCGAGCTGTCCAGCCAGCAGGAAAAGATCGTCGACAAGATCAAGGCCCTGCCGCCGAACGACTTCCGGCACAGCCCGGAGGGCGAGGCCATCGTAGCGGATATGAAGCCGCTCTACATGCAGATCATATATAAGGCCCGGGCCTGGCTGAACAAGAACCGCCGCAACAACGCGACGGTGCGCAGCTATGACCTGACAGGCAATAAGTTCTTCTCACCGCTCGGCCATCTGCTGAACAAGGAGCTCTGACTCCTGAGGTTATATCTTAGTCTGCAAACAAAAAAACGGAACGACTGCCCTTGTGACAGTCCTTCCGTTTTTATTTTTTTGTTGTTTTTCAGTACCGGGCCGCTGCAGGAGGGGTGTTTTCGTCGTCAGCGCCATCTTTCAGATATACCGAGGGATCGATGCTCAGGCGATGGATGAAATGCCGCAGCTCGTTATCGGCAATGACGATCTGGATGGCTTTGCTGCCCTGCTCGGTCTGCCCGAGGTCTATGGTTTCCGGGGATATCACGTGGCCCTCGAGGTCAGCGAATACGACGATCGTAGGTGTTTCGGTGTGACCGAATTCGCAGTGCTTCACGATGCCGTAGCCGAAATCCGTTTTCAGGATCGTGCCCTCGGGATATATCGCGACGTTGTTGAAGAACAGCTGCAGCAGGTCGGGATCGAACTGGCCGCGGTTCAGCCTCGTCATGATGTTGTGCGCGATATTCGGCGTGTAGGCTTTCTTGTAGGGGCGCTCGCTCGTCAGGGCATCGTACACATCGGCGATGGCGACGATCTTCGCATAGGGATGTATCTTGTCGCCCTTGAGCCCGCGGGGGTATCCCGTGCCATCGATGTGCTCGTGATGCTCGGAGGCGATGGCGGCCAGGATGACGGGATGCGGCAGGTGGTGCTCCATGTTATGGATGCGTTCCGCTCCCTTCAGTGGGTGCATCTTGACGATGCTGAACTCGTCGTCCGACAGGCCGGATGGCTTTGTCAGTATATCGCCGGGGATGTTTATCTTGCCCAGATCGTGGAGCAGGGCACCCAGAGTCAGCAGCAGCAGCTCATTTTTCGGCAGATGGCAGAGCAGGCCGAGCATGGCCGACAGGATCGCTACATTCACGCTGTGGCCGAATGTATACGTATCATGCAGGCGTATGTCGGTGAGCTGTACGAGATTGTCGCGACGATTGATGATATCGAAAAGTATGTTTTCCGATATATCGCCCATCATATCGGGGTCGAACTGCTCGTGCTGGCGCACATCCTCGAAAGCATCGTATACTTTGTTGATGGCATTGATGCGGGTCTTCTCCTGCACGATGTCTTCCGGCGGCATGATCTTGAACTGCGGGTCCAGTGAGGTGACGGCGATATTCTGTATGCCGATGCGCTGGAGCTGGCGGATGTAGCTTTTCGTTATGGGCTGCCCCTTGACGAGATAGCTGCCGCCATGGTGGTTGTATATGCTCTGGGCTATGATCATGCCTTCTTTTAGTTCGCGGACTGGTACCTGCAGCATGATGCAGCCTCCTTTTGCTAAGATTGATTGACTATATCTTTTATTCTATATCATATTCATTCTAAAGGGAAGAGGATTATTTAGAAAAAGCTTTTTATAGCGCTGAGAGGGCAGAAATGTTGCATGCGGACCATGGGTTTGATATACTAGTAAATTGGATTAGTTGTAGGCAATAAGCTCCTGCGGGGGCACAGTGATAGGGAGTTTTTGACATGCGTAGTAAGCGCAGAAGACGGCGCAGCTATACCCGGGTGAAATGGCTGCTGGCGATCATACTAATACTCGTAGTGGCTGCCGCCGGAGTATACGCCGGTGTGCATCGCAGCCACTCGCTTTGGAGTGATGATGGCGAGCTGCTGCCCGATAACGGGAACATCGTGAACATCATGCTGCTCGGCGTCGACCGGCGGGCGGATGATGTAGGGCGCAGCGATACGCTCATGGTGGCATCGGTAGACATGGACAGCCATAAGGCCGCCCTGCTCTCAGTGCCGCGCGATACGCGCGTGGCGATCGATGGCCACGGCTACGACAAGATCAATCATGCCTATGCCTTCGGCGGGCATGAACTGTCAAAGAGCACGGTGGAGCGGCTGCTGGGGACGCATATCGACCACTATGTCATCATCGATACCAAGGCATTCCAGCGCATCATCGATGCACTCGGGGGCGTCGATATCGATGTCGACAAGCGAATGCACTACGAGGACCCCTGGGATGACAACGGCGGTCTCGTCATCGACCTCTATCCCGGCCAGCAGCATCTCGATGGCGCCAAGGCAATCCAGTATGTGCGCTACCGCGATGGCGAGGGCGATATCGGACGCATCGGGCGTCAGCAGAAATTCATGAAGGCCGTACTGGCCAAGCTCATATCGCCCAGCATCCTGCCGAAGCTGCCGGACCTCGTGACGCAGGTCAGCTCAGCTGTCACGACGGATATGAGTGTGCCGGAGCTGCTGAAATATGCCAAGCTGCTCAAGGATGTCCACGACAATGGCATGACGGTACAGATGGTGCCGGGACAGCCGGCCTATCTGTCGGATATCAGCTACTGGATCCCTGATATCGTAGGATTGCGCACCATGCTGGCCGAGGAGCTCGGGCTCAGCATGTCAGACAAGGCCAGAGCCGCAGCGGAAAAGGCAGCCCAGGAGTATCAGACCAGTCTGCCGGAGGGCATCACGCTGACTGGCAGCACGACGGGCACGGAGCTGGCAGCTGCTGAGAGCAAGGAGAAGGAGAAAGCAGCCAAGCCGCACAAGCCGGGCGAGATATCGGTCATGGTCATAAACTCGAGCGGGATCAACGGTGCCGGAGCCGAGGTGGCCCGGGTGCTGCAGGAGAAGGGCTTCATCATATCCGGCGTAGAGACCGGCAAGACGAGCTCGCGCGAGCATACGACGATAACGACGGCGCAGCGCAATACGGATATATTCTACGGTATGCCGTTCACCTGTATCATCATGGATGGCGGCGGTGCCGACCAGGCTGTAGTCAATATCGGCCGCGATTATGTGAAGAAGGGTAAATGACAGAGGAGAAAAGAATTGTCGGTGCTGAAAGTTAATGGCCTGGCCAAGGCCTATGGCGTGAACGAATTGTTCCATAACGTGAATTTCGAGATAGGCCGGGGCGATCATGTAGGCTTCGTCGGTGCGAATGGCGCCGGTAAGACGACGCTCATGCGCTGCCTGCTCGGGCGCGAGGAGGCCGATGCGGGCACGGTATCATTCGATACCGAGGCCACGATCGGCTATGTCGAGCAGCAGGCGGATTTCGGCGACGGCACGTTGCATGAGGAGCTGGAGCGCGGCTTTGCGGATATCATAGCGCTCGGCGACCGCAAGCGCGAGCTCGAGCTCGCCATAGCGGCAGCCGGTGGCTCGGCTACCGCTGACATCATGGACGAGTATGGCAAGGTCCTGACGCGGTTCGAGGCGCTGGGCGGCTATGACTATGAGAGCCGGCTGAAGCGCATCGCCTATGGACTGGGCTTCAACGATGACGACCTGGAGAAATCCGTGCGGTATTTCTCGGGTGGTCAGCGCACGCGCATCTGCCTTGCCAAGGCGCTGTTGCGCGAGCCGGATTTCCTGTTCCTCGATGAGCCGACGAATCATCTCGATATCCACATGATCGAGTGGCTCGAGGGCTTTTTGAACAGCTATGCTGGTGGCGTGCTCATCATATCGCATGATCGCTATTTCCTCGACAAGGTGACGACGCGCATGCTTGAGCTGGACCATCACGAGGTGACGGTCTATGAGGGCAACTACACGTACTATATGCGCGTGCGCACCGCGCGGCGCGCAGCCCTGCAGTCAGCCTACGAGAAGCAGCAGGAGCATATAAAGAAGACCGAGGACTACATACGCCGCTACAAGGCCGGCATCAAGGCCAAGCAGGCGCGCGGACGCCAGAGCCAGCTCAACCGTCTCGAGCGCATCGTGTTGCCGCCGGAGACGGCTTCGTTCAATTATTTTGCGTTCCACAAGCCGACGGAATGTGCCGACCGCGTCGCAGAGCTCGAGGATGTATCGGTCAGCTTCGGCTCGCATGAGGTGTTCAGCCATCTGTCCATGCTCATACGCCGCGGCGACGGTGTGGCGCTCGTCGGGCCGAATGGTGCGGGCAAGACGACGCTGCTGCGTCTGCTCATGGGCGAGATCGAGAGCACGACTGGACGCGTGAAGATCGGCAATCGCGTGAAGATCGGCTATTTCTCTCAGCAGCATGAGGGACTGCATATGGAGCGCACGATACTGGAGGAGCTGAACTATGAATTCGGCCTCGACGAGGAGCAGTCGCGCCGCTACCTCGGAGCGTTCCTGTTCCACGGGGACGAATGCCTGCGCCGCATCGGCGATCTCTCGGGCGGCGAGCAGTCGCGCGTGGCGTTCCTGAAGCTCATGCTGACCGGAGCGAATTTCCTCGTGCTCGATGAGCCGACGAACCATCTCGATATACCGGCCCGCGAGGCCGTCGAGGAGGCGCTCATGGCCTACCCGGGGACGTTCCTCGCCGTGTCGCATGACCGCTATTTCCTCGACAAGGTAGCCAACTGCACCTATGAGCTGGCAAACGGGCAGCTCACGGAGTACATGGGCGGCTACAGCTATTATCTGGCCAGCAAGGCGGCGGAAGCAGAGGAGGAAGCCGCAGCCCGGGAGGCGGTCAGCCAGGTGAAGGCAGCGCGGAGCGGCCAGCCGAAAGCTGTCTCGCCGGAGAAGGCAGAGGCACCGCAGAAAACGGCGCAACCAGTCGCAGATGACGCGGCGCAGCGCGACAAGGCCGAGCGGGGCCGCATAGCGAGCATGAGCGAGTCGAAGCGCCGTGAGGCCATCGACCGGGCAGAGGCCGAGATTGCCATGGCCGAGGCGGAGCTCAAGGGCATCGAGTATGAGATGAATCAGCCCGCCGTGCAGGCCGACCCGGAGGAGAGCGCGCGGGTGGCCGCCGAGTATGCGGCGAAGGAACGGGAGATCGAGGAGCGCTATGCCAGATGGGAACGTCTGACGGAGGAGGGCTGATCCGATGCGGCAGGATGATGACGAGCTGACGCTGTTCAGCAGCGATGAGCTGGCTGACGTCCCCGAGGAAATCGAGGGCACGGTCGAGCGGGTCATATTTGACAGTCCTGAGGGGAAATTCGCCGTGTTCCAACTGACGCCCTCGGGCCAGCGACGTCGCGTGACCGTGACAGTCCCGGCTGCTGCTCCGCTCGTCGGGCAGATCGTCCATGTGACGGGCGGCTGGACCGTTCATCCGAAATTCGGCCAGCAGTTCCGGGCGGCCAGCATTCATATCGAGGCCCCGACGAGTGCCGAGGGCATCGAGCGGTTCCTGGCCTCGGGGCTCATCGAGGGCTGTGGCCCGGCCATCGCTCACCGCATCGTGAAGAAGTTCGGCCGCCGGACGCTGGATATCATCGAGCAGCATCCGCATCGTCTGACTGAGATCAGTGGCATTGGCAAGCAGACGGCGGAAAAGATAGCGAAATCGTATAATGCGCAGTCGGAGCTGCGCGAGGTCATGCTCTGGCTCGAGGACCACGGCATATCCGGGGCACTCGCAGCGCGCATCTACAAGGAATACGGCTCGTTCTCGACGGACATGCTCGAGAATCATCCGTACCAGATCGCGAGCGAGGTCGCCGGCATCGGCTTTGAAACGGCTGACGCCATAGCGGCCAGTCTGGGGCTTGAGCCGGACAGTGAGGCGCGTATATTGGGCGGGCTCGACTACGAGCTGCAGCGCGTCGCCAGCAGCCGTGGCCACTGCTGCATCACCGATGATGAGCTTGTGCGGTCCGGCGCACGCAAGCTGCGGGTGGACCCCGTGCGCGTCAGCGAGGTGCTGCATCAGGAGATCGAGGCCGGGCGTGCCGCTGTGGAGTATCATGCCGGCAGGACCTACATATACCTGCCCAGCCTCTATCGCGCCGAATGTCGTGTCGCAGAGCGCCTGCGCGAGCTCCAGCAGGCGGCAGCTCATCTCCTGCCGTCCACGCGGACGGAGGAGGCAGCAGCCGACATCGTATCGCGCTGGGAGACAGCAAAGGGACAGGGCATGAAACTAGCAGACGGCCAGCGGGCCGCCCTCATGGGAGCGCTGGCTCATGGCGTATTCGTGTTGACGGGCGGACCAGGCACAGGCAAGACGACCGTCGTGCGGGGCATGCTCGATATATTGGAGCAGCGCGGACTCGAGGTACTGCTCGCGGCGCCGACGGGCCGGGCGGCCAAACGCCTCGCGGAGACGACGGGTCGTCAGGCCGTCACCGTGCATCGCCTGCTTGAGGCGCAGGGCGCCAGTGATGCCCGTGGCACGCTGGTTTTCGGGCGCGATGCGGATGAGCCGCTCGATGCCGATGTCATCATCGTCGATGAGGTGTCGATGATGGATATCGTGCTCATGGACAGCCTGCTGACGGCCATACCGGATGGCTGCCATCTGATACTCGTCGGTGATGCCGACCAGCTGCCATCGGTCGGTCCGGGTGCAGTACTGCAGGATATCATACGCTCCGAGGCCGTGCCGTGCGTGCGACTGACGGAGATATTCCGCCAGTCCGATGCCAGCACCATCGTGCTGAATGCTCATGCCATCAATGCGGGACGGCTGCCGGTGTGCACGTCGACCGGGGATTTCCAGTTCTGGGAGCATGCGGATCAGGCCGGTGTCGTGCGTCATATCCTGCAGCTCTGCCGCGATGAGCTGCCCCGGCAGGGACGCGATGTGCTGCGCGAGGTGCAGGTGCTGTCACCGATGCACGGGCAGGAGTGCGGCGTGGACAATCTGAACCGTCAGCTGCAGGCCGTGCTGAACCCGCCGGCACCGGGACGCCCCGAGTTCAAGGGCGGCGTGCGCGTGCTGCGTCTCGGCGACAAGGTCATGCAGACGCGCAACAACTATGACAAGGAAGTTTTCAATGGCGATATCGGGTTCATCACGCTCATCGAGCCGGAATCCGTCGAGGTCGACTACGGCGGACATGTGGTGGATTATGCCCGGGAGGAGCTCGGCGAGCTGACGCTCGCGTACTGCCTGTCCGTTCATAAATCGCAGGGCAGCGAATATCCGATCGTCATATTGCCGCTCGTCGACGGCCATCATATCATGTTGCAGCGCAATCTGCTCTATACGGCGGTCACCCGTGCGCGCGAGCAGGTCATATTGCTGGGGACGAAGGCGGCGCTCCATACGGCCATCACGACGGACCACAACCGCATGCGCCTGACCCTGCTGGCCGAGCGCCTGAGCGGGACCATTGCAGAGCAGGCGCGCTGAAAAGAAAAGGGGCTGTAACGATATACGATATTGTCAAACCTAAGCACACAGGGCCGCGGCAGGCATGGTTCCTCCATTCCGCTATTGTGGTTTGGCTAAAATAAAATTTTTCCCAATGAATAGGTCCCTTGAAAGTACTTAAACGCGCTGCGCTTGAACGAAAGTACTTTCCGCGGGATTGCTTGATAGG